>NZ_JBSGDY010000040.1:0-43340 GCF_053602615.1 Micromonospora sp. NPDC004336 | reverse complement strand
GCTAACCGATCTACCGGAGACCTCAACCTTTAGCGATCACCGCCACGCCGGGCCCACCTCACCGCCCAACACGGCCCTTACGAAACACGGGCTAGCCGGGGCCATCCAGCACTACGCAGCGCATCCCGAGCACCGCGCGGCGATCGGCACGTCCGAGGAGCACGCCCGGCTGAGCGGCGCGCTCGCGGGCGGCGGCTGAGCGGCGGGGTTAGAGTCGGCGGGTGCGCTCCGCTCAGCAGATCCTCGCCGACTCCGCCGTGATCGCCGTCGTCGGCGCGTCCCGCGACCCGCGCAAGGCCGCGCACAGCGTGCCGGCGCAGATGCAGCGGTACGGCTGGCGGATCATCCCGGTCAACCCGACGGCCGACGAACTCTTCGGTGAGCGGGTCTACCGGTCCCTGGCCGACATCCCGCACCCGGTCGACCTGGTCGACGTGTTCCGGCCCGCGCAGGACGCCGTCGACGTGGTCCGCGAGGCGGTCGCGATCGGCGCGCCGGCGGTCTGGTTGCAGCTCGGCATCGTCTCGCCGGAGGCGCGCCGCATCGCCACGAAGGCGGGCATCGACTACGTCGAGGACCGCTGCCTGATCGTGGAGCGCGCCGCCGCCGGCCTGACCCGGCTCGGCTGAGCGGGCGCCCGCCGACGCCAGGACGGGCACCCGCGCGAGGGCGCCCCGCCGACGCGAGGGCGCCCCGCCTACGCGAGGACGCCCCGCCTACGCGACGGTGCCCTCAGCCTCAGAGCTTGTATTCCTTGAGCAGGCCGCGGGAGATGATCGTCTTCTGGATCTCCGAGGTGCCCTCGCCGATGAGCAGGAAGGGGGCCTCCCGCATGAGCCGCTCGATCTCGTACTCCTTGGAGTAGCCGTAGCCGCCGTGGATGCGGAACGCCTCCTGGACGACCTCGGCGCAGTATTCCGAGGCAAGCAGCTTGGCCATGCCGGCCTCGACGTCGTTGCGCTGGCCGGCGTCCTTGAGGCGGGCGGCGTTGACCATGAGGGCGTGCGCGGCCTCGATCTTGGTGCCCATCTCGGCGAGCTTGAAGGCGACGGCCTGGTGCCGGGCGAGGGGCTGGCCGAAGGTCTGGCGCTGCTGGGCGTAGGCGACGGCGAGCTCGAAGGCGCGGATGGAGATGCCGCAGGCGCGGGCGGCCACGTTGACCCGGCCGACCTCGATGCCGTCCATCATCTGGTAGAAGCCGCGGCCGACCTTCTCCGCGCCGCCGAGGACGGCGGACTCGTCGACGGTCACGCCGTCGAGCACCATCTCGGTGGTCTCGACGCCCTTGTAGCCCATCTTGTCGATCTTGCCGGGGATGGTGAGGCCGGGGGCGGTCTCGCCGAAGCCGGGCTCCTTCTCCAGCAGGAAGGTGCTCATGTTGCCGTAGACCGAGTCGGCGCCGGTGTCGGTCTTGACCAGGGTCGCCACCACCGAGGAGTACGCCCCGTTGGTCAGCCACATCTTCTGGCCGTTGATGACGAACCGGTCGCCCTCCCGGACGGCCCTGGACTTGATCGCGGAGACGTCGGAGCCGCACTCGGGCTCGGACATCGAGAACGCGCCGCGCACCTCGCCGGTGGCCATCTTCGGCAGCAGCCGGGCCTTCTGCTCGGCGGAGCCGTGCTGGGAGATCAGGTACGCGACGATGAAGTGGGTGTTGACGATGCCCGAGATCGACATCCAGCCCCGGGACAGCTCCTCCACCACGAGGGCGTACGTCAGCAGGGACTCGCCGAGGCCGCCGTACTCCTCGTCGATGGTGAGGCCGAAGAGGCCCATCTCGCGCATCCCGTCGAGGATGTCGGTCGGGTACTCGTCGGCGTGCTCCAGCCGCTGCGCGTGCGGGATGATCTCCTTGTCGGCGAACTCCCGGACGGTTTCCAGGATCGACCGCTGCACATCGGTCAGGCCGGGCGTCTGGGCGAGTCGGGCCATCTCAGCCTCCGGGGGTCGGCGCCTTACTCATGGGTAACTGAACGCTCGGTCAGTATCAGCCGCCCGGCCGGCGAGGCCAAGGTGACCAGTCCACACAACCGCTGTGAAAAGGTTCACCGCTGCGGGTAGCGTCCGGCAAGAGGGACGCGATCCGCCACCGGCAGGAGGAGACCGTGAGCCAGCCACCGCCGCCGGGCCCGCCCGATCCGGACCGGCCGCCGTCGCCGTGGGAGCCCCCGCCGGGCCACGACCCGTCGCGGTCCGAGCCGCCGCCGTCGTGGTCCGAACCGCCGTCGTACGGCCCGCCGTCCCAGGAGCAGCCGGCGTACGGGCAGCCCTCCTACGAGCGGCCCGGCGAACCGCCGCACGGGCAGCAGTGGGGGCACCAGCCCCCGTACACCCCGCAGGTGCCCTACGGGCAGTACGGCCCGCCGGCCGGTCCCCGGCCGGGCGGGGGCACGAACGTGCTGGCCATCCTCTCGCTGGTGCTCGCGTTCGTCTTCGCCCCGGCCGGCATCGTCCTCGGGCACCTGGCCAAGCGGCAGATCCGCACCACGGGCGAGGAGGGCGACCAGCTCGCCACCTGGGGTCTCGTCCTGAGCTACGCCTTCACCGGCCTGGGCCTGCTCGCCTGCTGCGGGTGGATCGCCCTGATCGTCGTCGCCGGCGACGGCGGCACCAACTACTGACGCCGCCGGGTCACCGGTACTGCGCCTCGCGGACGCTGTTGCCGCCGTCCACCACCAGCATCTGCCCGGTGATGTACGACGCGGCCGGCGAGCAGAGGAAGGTGATCGCCGCCGCCACCTCGTCCGGCGTGCCGGGGCGGCCGACCGGCGTGCCGAGGCCCTGCCTGATCTCCGCGACCGTGGAGGCCGCGGTGTGGATGGTGCCCGGCGCGACGGCGTTGACGGTCACCCCGTCGGCGATCATCTCCATCGCCAGCGCCCGGGTCAGCCCCACCACGCCCGCCTTGGCCGCCGCGTACGCCGCCTCGGTCGGCAGCGCGTTGACCGGCCCGGCGGTGGCCGCGAGGTTGACGATCCGGCCCCAGCCCCGCTCGGCCATCCCGCCGATGAAGGCGCGGCTGCACAGGAACGCGGTGGTCAGGTTCCGGTCGATCTCGCCGCGCCACTCGTCGTAGCTGAGCTGGGCGACCGGGCGCAGCACCTCGGGGCTCGCCCGGCTGGCCAGGCCGGCGTTGTTGACCAGCACCTCCACGTCGCCGAGCTGCTCGGTGACCGCGTCGGCGAGCGCCCCGACCTCCGACTCGTCGGTGAGGTCCGCGACGAAGCCGGTCACGCCCAGCTCGCTGGCCCGCTCGTGGATGCGCCGGGTGGTGGAGACGATGGCCACCCGGGCGCCGAGATCGGTGAGCCGGCGGGCCGTCGCGTACCCGATGCCATCCGCGCTGCCCGCGCCCGTGACCAGGGCGACCTTCCCGTCGAGCCGCATCGTCACCGGGTCCGGCAGCGGCGCCGGCTCGTCGACGCCGGCGGGGCCCGCCGGGGCGACGGCGCGGCTGCGCCGGGCCAGCCCGGGACGGCTCGCGTCCCGTCTCGGTCGACTTCCGGAGCGGTCCGCGGCTCGCGCGTCAATCACCATGCCAGGATCCTGCCCGCTCGCCGGGGCCCGGGCAACGCGGCACACCCGGTGGCGAGCCCCCTGCGTGTGGGCCGGCGTGACTACCCTGACGGGCGCACCCGACCCCAACGGAGTAGACGAATGACATACCCCCCGCCCTCCGGCGGCTGGAACGACCCGGCGTGGTCGGGCCAGCAGTCGAGCCCGCCCGCCGACCCGGTGAGCGGTCAACCCATCCCCGCCCAGCCCACCGGCCCGGACCCGTACGCCCCGCCGGACCCGTACGCGGCCGGCGACCCGTACGCCGGCGTGAAGCAGACCTCGGGCCAGCCCGCGGCGGCCGGATATCCGCCGCCGGCCTACCCGATGTACGGCTACGCCGCGCCGCAGCGGACCAACGGCATCGCGATCGCCGCCCTGGTGCTCGCCCTCGTCGGTTTCGCGTCCTGCATCACCGCGCCGGTCGGCGCGATCCTCGGTCACGTCGCGCAGAAGCAGATCCAGCAGACCGGCGAGAGCGGCGAGGGGATGGCGAAGGCCGCCATCATCATCGGCTGGATCCTCACCGGCCTGATCGTGCTGGCCATCCTCTTCTACGTGGCGCTCATCATCTTCGCGATCAGCCAGGCCGACACCAGCGGCAGCAGCTACTGAACGACCGCGCCGCCCCGGCGTGGGCCGGGGCGGCACGGATCGACGGTGCCGGCGGGACTACTGCGCCGGCGGGGTGAAGGACGAGGTCCGGGTCATGCCCGCGGCCCGCCCCTTGGCCGCGACCACGAGGGCCATCTTGCGGGACGCCTCGTCGATCATCTCGTCGCCGAGCATCACGGCGCCGAGCCGGCCGCCCGCCTCGGAGGTGTAGTGCTCGTACGCGTCGAGGATCAGCTCGGCGTGGTCGTAGTCGTCCTGGGCCGGCGAGTAGACCTCGTTCGCGGCGTCGATCTGGCCCGGGTGCAGCACCCACTTGCCGTCGAAGCCGAGCGCCGCCGAGCGCTTGGCCACCTCGCGGAACCCGTCCACGTCGCGGATCTGCAGGAACGGGCCGTCGATGGCCTGCTTGTCGTGCATCCGGGCGGCCATCAGGATCCGCATCAGGATGTAGTGGTAGGGGTCGCCCGGGTAGTCCGGGATGAGGGCGCCCACCACCAGGGACTTCATGTTGATCGAGGCCATGAAGTCGGCCGGACCGAAGATGATCGTCTCGACCCGGGGCGAGGCTGCGGCGATGGAGTCGATGTTGACCAGCCCGGCGGCGTTCTCGATCTGCGCCTCGATGCCGATCCGGCCCACCTCCAGCCCCAGGGTCTTCTCCAGCTGGGTGAGCGTCATGTCGAGCCACTGCACCTGGGCCGCGTTCTGCACCTTCGGCAGCATGACGCAGTCCAGGTTGGCGCCGGCGCCCTCGACCACGTCGATGACGTCCCGGTAGGTCCACGGGGTGGTCAGGTCGTTGACGCGTACGACCCGGGTCTTGCCCGACCAGTCGCCCTCGTTGAGCGCCGCGACGATGTTCTTGCGGGCGTCGGGCTTGGCCAGCGGGGCGACCGCGTCCTCCAGGTCGAGGAAGACCTGGTCGGCGGGGAGACCCTGGGCCTTGCCGAGCATCTTGACGCTGGAGCCGGGTACCGCGAGGCAGGACCGGCGGGGGCGACCTACTGCGGCCATGGATGCGCTCCTTCCAGCGTGCGGCGGGCACGCCGACGCCACCTGACGAGAAATGCGAAGACCTGACGAACCCGGAGGGCTTTGTGACGCCACGGTAACCTCGTGCCGTGACCGGGGTGAATGGACCTGTGGAAGATCTCACTGGGCGCCGGCTGGTGGTGGTGACCGGGGCCAGTTCGGGTATCGGGCTGGCGGCCGCCGTCGACCTGGCGCGCCGCAACGACCAGGTGGTACTCGTCGGCCGGGACCCGGCCCGGCTCCAGGCCGCGGCGGAACAGGTCCGGGAGGCGTCCGGCGAACGGCCCGAGCTGTTCCGGGCCGACTTCGCCGTGCTCGACGACGTGCGCCGGCTGGCCGAGAAGCTGCGGGCCGCGTACGACCGGATCGACGTGCTGGCCAACAACGCCGGCGCGATCGTCCTCCAGCCGCTCACCACCGTCGACGGTTTCGAGCTGTCGATCCAGGCCAACCACCTGGCCCCGTTCCTGCTCAGCAACCTGCTGCGGGACCGGATCGGCCGGATGGTGGTGACCGCCTCCGGCGCGCATCGCAGTGGCGTGCTCGACCCCGACGACCTGAACGCCCCGCTGCGCCGCTACCGCCCGATGCGCGCGTACGGCACCAGCAAGCAGGCGAACATCCTGTTCACCGCCGAGGCGGCCCGGCGCTGGCCGGACGTCCCGGCGTACTGCTTCCATCCGGGGGTGGTGCGCACCCGGTTCGGCAACGACAGCCGGCTGGTCGCCGTGGGCATGCGGATGCTGCCGTTCCGCAGCCCCGAGAAGGGGGCCGAGACGCTGGTGTGGCTCGCCAACCAGGACCCGTCGCGGCTGCGCACCGGCGGCTACTACGCCGACCGGCGGCCCCGCCGACCGCTGCGCAAGGCGGCCGACGCGCAGCTCGCCGCGCGGCTCTGGGGGGCCAGCGCCGAGGCGGTAGGCGTCCCCGCGTAGCCGGCGTCCCGGCTTCCCTGGCGGAGGCGACGTCCCGGCGGAGGTGGCGTCCCGGCTTTGGCGGTGTCGCTCGTGCTCGCCCCGCTGCGATACTTCGCGGCATGACGACGGGGAACGACACCGCCACCGCGTACGAGAACCGGGACGCGGCCGACGCGACGGATGCCGCGCCCGGCCCGGCCGGCGACACGTTGCGCGTGCTCGGCGCGGACCGGGAGCTGGCGGCCCGGATCGACGCCGAGCTGACGGCCTTCAACAACCGGGCGACCGGCGCGGACGACGAGGCCGACCTCTCCGTCCGGGTCACCGGCGCCGACGGCGAGATCGTCGCCGGGCTGACCGGCTGGACGTGGGGCGGTTGCGCCGGGATCAACACGGTCTGGGTCCGCGAGGACCGCCGCTCCGAGGGCTGGGGCGGCCGGCTGCTGCGGGCCGCCGAGGAGGAGGCCCGCCGGCGCGGCTGCACCCAGGTCTCGGTCGCGTCGTTCTCGTTCCAGGCGCCGGAGTTCTACCGCCGCAACGGCTACCAGGACACCGGGCGGCGGGAGGGCATCCCCGGCGGCCACGTCGACCACCAGTTCTGGAAGTCCCTCGTCACCGACCCGGCCGCCGCGGTGCGCGTGGTCGCCGTGGTCGACCTGCCCGAGGCCGAGGCCGGCCGGCGGTACGAGGACGCGGTGCTGGGCCTGCTCGGGCGGCACGGCGGGCGGCTGGAGCGCCGGCTGCGCACCGGCGACGGGCACGCCGAGGTGCACGTGATCCGGTTCGACACCCGCGACGGCTACGACGCCTTCCTGGCGGATCCGGAGCGGCTGGCGCTGCGGGACGCGCTGGGCGACGCCGTGCCCACGGCCCGGGTGCTGGAGGTCCACGAGGTCTGAGGGCGCGGCGGCCGTGCGAGCCGCGGGCGGCGCGCGGGGCCGGACGCGGCCTCATCGGCCCGGCCCGCGCGACGCCGCGCTCATGCCCGCCGTGGGGACCACCTCGTCTCGTCCCAGGTGGACGCCCACCGCACCGGCCCCGGCGCGGACGCCCACCTCACCCGCCCGGCGCGGACGCCCACCTCACCCGCCCGGCGCGGACGCCACCTCACCCACCCGGCGCGGACGCCACCTCACCCGCCCGGCGCGGACGTCACCTCAGCGGCCCGGCGCGCACGTCGCCGCCGCCGTCGGGCGCGCACCAGCCCGACCCCGGCCCCGAAGAGCAGGGTCACGCCGGCCAGCCCGAGGGCGACCAGCCAGGAGGGCGGCGGGCCGAAGTCGGGCTCGCCGGCCGCCCGGACCGCGCCGTCGACCGCGAGGTCGGCGGCGACCGAGAGCTCGGTGACGCCGTCCGGGGTGCGCCACAGCACCTCGGGCGCGGCGGCGCCCCGGCGCAGCAGCACCACCTGCACGGCCGCCGTGCCCGGCTCGTGGTAGGGGCTGACCGCGATGTCGTGCTCTTCCGGGCGATTGACCGCGTCCGGCCCGGGCACGCCCACCAGCGCCACCGCCTCGTCCGCCGACCGCCAGCCGAGCACCTGCAGGAAGGTGGCGGAATCCACCGTCGGGAAGGCGGCGGCGGGCAGCCGGGTCGGGACCACCAGGCGCCAGCTGCGCCGGTAGGTCGGCACCGGGCCCGGGCAGCGCCCGCAGACCGTCCGCAGGAGCACGGCCACCGACTGCCCGTCGGGCAGCCACGCGCCCGGCCCGGCCAGCCCTCCCGGCAGCTTCAGGTAGGGCTCGGCGGTGCCGTCGGCGCCCGCGTCGGCGACCCGGGTCAGCCACACCTCGTTGCGGACCTGGACGGCGAGGGCAGCTCCGTCCCGGGTGACGGCCGCCCGCCCGGGACGCACCCACGCGGTGCCGACGCGGACCCGCAACACGTCGGCCCGGCGCTCCCGGTCGTACAGGCCGACGTGCGGGGTGGCGTAGGTGTTCGGCTCGGTGAAGGTGTCCTCCGCCGCGTAGGCGAGCCGCTTGCCGTCGGGAGCGAAGGCCAGCGGGTGTCCCCGCACGTCGGCGCCGGTGTGCTCGCCGGTGGTCAGGTCGAACAGCCGCCCACCCGCCCAGACGTACCGGCCGTCCGGGGAGAGCAGCGCGTCGAACCCGGGCGAGGCCGGGCCGGCGTCCAACCGGCGGTAGCGGTCGGTCCCGGCGGCCACCACCGCCAGCCGGGTCTCGTGCCAGTCGCTGCGCACCGCCGGGCCGCCGAACAGCGCCGCCGCCGGGCCGGGCGGCGACCCGTCGACCGACGCGGTCAACAGTCCCGGCGCGACCAGGCGGGACGGCAGGCCGGGCGCGTCGACGCGGGAACCCGCGGGAGCCGGCGGGGCGACCGGGCGCAGCGCGTACCCGACGCTGAGGACCAGCACCAGGACGGCGAGCGCGCCGGCCGCGGCGGCCCGCCGCCCCCGGTGCCGGCGCCGCGCGGTGTCGAAGAGGTCCTCCGGCACGGCGGCGGCCGGCACGCCGTCGGCCAGGCCGTGCAACGCCGCGGTGAGTCGATCGGTCATCGGTACACCTCCTGCGGTTTCCGGCCGACCAGCTCGGCCAGTTCGGGGGCGAGGGCGCGCAGCCTGCCGAGGGCGTGCCGCGTCTGGCTCTTGACGGTGCCGAGCCGGCAGCCGAGCAGTTCCGCGGTCTCGGCCTCGCTGCGGTCCTCGTAGTAGCGCAGCACCAGCACGGCCCGCTGCCGGACCGTCAGCCGGTCCAGCGCCGCCCGCAGCGCCAGCCGCAGGTCGACGTCGTCGGGCGCGGCGGCCCGCTCGGGCAGCGCCACGCCCAGGTGCTCGGGTGGGCGGGCCCGCCGCCATCGCCACCAGCTCGCCGCCTGCGTGTAGAGCACCCGGCGCAGGTACGCCCCCGGGTCGTCGAGCCGCTCCCAACGCACGGCCACCCGGGCGAACGCCACCTGCACCAGATCCTCGGCGTGGTGCCGGTCGCCGGTGAGCAGGTAGGCGAACCGGGTCAGCCCGGTCGTCTCTTCGCGGACGAACTCGGCGAAGCCGGCTCGGGCGCGGTCCTCAGCAGTCAACGAACAGCCCTCCTCACCCAGGCAGACGCGGGCAGGGGTGGTCGCGGAGGGAACCTACGGGCCGGCGTCGGCCGGGACGGCGGTGGACGCCGGCGGGACGCGGCGGGCGGCGCCGAGCACGACCACCGCGACGCCGGCCAGCAGCAGCGCCAGGCCGGGCAGGGCGGTGGCCCGGGGCAGCTGGCCGAGCCAGGCCCAGCCGATCAGGGCCGCGCCCGGCGCCTCCAACAGGACCAGCACGCTGATCGTGGTCGCCGAGACGCGGCGCAGCGCGTAGTTGAACATCGAGTGCCCGAGCAGTTGGGCGCCGGCCACGAGGGCGAGCACGGCGGCCCACGTGCCGGTGTCGAAGCCGGTCAGCGGCACCCCGCCGACCAGGCAGACCACCAGCAGGAGCAGGGCGCAGACGCCGTAGCAGATGGTCGTGTACGTCGTGGTGCTGATCGTCGTGCGGGCCCGCTCGCCGAACGCGGTGTAGACCGCCGCGAACATGCCGCCGACCACCGCGAGCAGGTCGCCTGCGAAGGCCCGGCCCGAGACGGCGAAGTCGGCCCCGGTCGCGAGGGCGGCCCCGGCGACCGCCACGCCGATGCCGGCCCACACGGCCAGCGGCAGCCGGCGGCCCTGGCCACGGGCGATCAGCCCCTGCCAGACCGGCTGGGTGGCACCCAGCGCCGTCGCCGCGGCGACCGAGGTGAGCTGGGCGCTCGGCATCCAGGTGGCGAAGTGGGCGGCGAGCGCGACCCCGGACAGGACGCAGTAGAGGCCCTCGCGCCGCCCGGCGCCCACCGTCAGCGACCGGAACTCGGCCCGCCGCCGCCCGAGCGCGTACGGGCCGAGCACCGCGGCCGAGAGCAGGTTGCGCCAGAACGCCACGGCCAGGGCGGGCGCCGCCGCGAAGGCCACCAGCGGGGCGGACGACGAGACGGCCACGACGGCCAGGGCGAGCGCTCCGGTGGTCACCGGGTCGAGGGGCGGGCGGTGCGGTGCGGTGGACACGGGGTGCAATCCTCACACGACGCCGGCCAGCACGGACCGTCAACGCTCGGTTACGATCATGCCTGTCCGCGCCGGCGACCCCTCGACCGCCCGGAGGCGCTCCCCCATGCCCACCTTCCAGGCGGTGCTGTTCGACTTCTTCGGCACGCTGACCCGTTCCGTGCAGCGGGGCGAGGCGCACCGGTCGACCGCCGAGCTGCTCGGATGCCCGCCCGGCACCCTCGTCGACGTGCTCGACCGCACCTTCTACGAGCGGGCCTGCGGGCGGTTCGGCAACGCCGAGGCGACCCTGCGCTGGGTGTGCGAGCAGGTCGGCGTGCGCCCCTCCGACGACGCGGTCCGGTCGGCGGTGGCCTCCCGCCACCGGGCCGTACGCGCCGACACCCGGCTGCGGGACGAGGCCGTGCCCACGCTGGCCGCGCTGCGCCGGCACGGCCTGCGGACGGGGGTGATCAGCGACTGCACGCACGAGCTGCCGGCGTTCCTGCCCCAACTGCCGATCGCCCCGCTGCTCGACGTGCGCGTCTTCTCGGTGCAGGTGGGTCGCTGCAAGCCGGATCCGGCGCTCTACCAGGCGGCGTGCCGGCGGCTCGGCGTGGCCGCCGCGGACTGCCTCTACGTCGGCGACGGCGGCAGCCAGGAGCTGACCGGGGCGGAGCGGGCCGGAATGACCGCGGTGCGGCTGGCCGCGCCGGACCTGGCCGAACACATGGTGTTCAACGCCGACGCGGCGTGGCGCGGGCCGGTGCTGCGCTCGCTCGACGAGGTGGTCGAGCTGGTCGGCCGGGCGGTGGACGCGCCGGTGCCGGCCGGCTGCGGCGCCTGACCCGCGCCCCGGTCCCCACGCGGGCGGGGTCAGCGACGGCGGACGCGGCCAGGCGAGCGGTCGGCGACGGCGCAGGCGGCGAGACGAGCGGTCGGCGACGGCGGCCAGCGGTCAGCGGCGGCGGCCAGCAGTCAGCGGCGGCGGACGCGGTGCAGGCGGAACGGCTTGCGGATCGCCCGGACCACCGGCGCGTCCCGGGGCACCTCCGCGAGCGAGTCGGCGGGCAGTTCGGCCCCGGCGAGCGGGTCGCCGGCCGGCGTCAGCCGGTTCACCGCGCAGCCGTCGGCCGCCCAGCGGGCCACCAGTTCGGCGGTCGGCCCGGGCGCGTTCAGCCGCTTCGCGGCCACCAGCGGGGCGGTGGTCTCCCAGTGCTCGGTGCCGGGCACCAGGCGGCTGACCCGGGCCGGCCAGGTGACGATCCGCCCGCCGTGGTCGCCGCGCAGGGTGACCTGGGCCTCCGTGGCGTCGGCCAGCCCCGGCGCGGACTGCTCGCCCGGGCCGCTGACCACGAAGAGCGCACCCTCCAGCGGCACGCACCAGAGCGCGAGCGCCGGCCCGCCGGGCACGCTCACCCAGGCCACGGCGGCCTTCTTCATCGCCTCGTCGACCAGCGGCGTGCTGGTCCGGTCCGCGTCGGTCACACCGGCATCCTCCCGCACCCGCCCCGGTCCCGTCAGCGCCGCCCGGCTCCCGCCCGCGTCGCGGCGCGGTTCGCGCGGGGTCAGCCGACGAACGGGGGGACCATGATCTCGCCCCGGGCGACCGGCATCACGTCGCCGGCCACGGTGGCGCCGACGGCCTGCCCGCCGGCGGCCGTCACCGTGCAGGCCAGCACGGACGGACGGTTGATCTCGACGCCCTGGTGGACCGTGTACGACGCGCGCCCGTCGGCGGGCAGCAGGCCGCTGGCGACCAGCCACACCCCGAGGCCCAGGGCGGCTGAACCGGTGGCCGGGTCCTCCGGCACGCCGACCCCGGGGACGAAGACCCGGGCGTGCGCGGTTTGCGCGGCGGCGTTCCAGGAGAAGACGCTGACGTGCTCGACTCCGTACCGCTGTGCCGCCGCCGCGTTGACCCGCGCGCGGGCGACCGCGTCCGGACGGACCGGAAGGTACGGGAACTCCAGCCCGCAGCCGGCCACCCGGGGCGCCGGGCCGACGTGGTCGTCCGCGCTGAGCCCCGCCATCTCCAGCAGCGGCTCCGGGCCCAGCTCGGGGCCGAGGGTGGGGACGCCGCCGGTCAGCGTGGCCCCGGTCGCGGTCACCTCGATCGGCAGTACGCCGGCGCCGCACTCCTGGGTGACCTGCCCCGTGCCGAACATGCCCCGGCGGCTCGCGGTCACCGCCGCGCCGACGCTGGGGTGCCCCGCGAAGGGCAACTCGTCGGCGGGGGTGAAGATGCGGGCCCGGTAGGTGGCGCCGACCTGGGTGGGCGGGAGGACGAACACCGTCTCGGAGAGGTTGAACTCACGCGCGAGCGCCTGCATCTGCTCGGTGGCCAGCGCTTCGGCGCCGAACACCACGGCCAGCGGGTTGCCGGCGAACGGGCGGTCGGTGAAGACGTCCACGATCTCGTAGGCCAAGGTCGACATGTTGTTAGACACTAGGCGCTTAGGCTGGTGCCCGTGAGCACGCCGACCCGGATCTACATCGCCCGGCTCGCCGGGGTCGCCGTCTTCGACCCCAACGGCGACCAGGTGGGCCGGGTCCGCGACGCGGTGGCCCGGCTGCGCCCGACGCAGCGCCCGCCCGAGGTGGTCGGGCTGGTCGCGGAGATGCCCATGCGGCGGCGCATCTTCCTCTCCATCAACCGGATCACCTCCATCGACTCGGACGCGATCGTGCTCGGCACCGGGACGCTCAACCTGCGCCGCTTCGAGAAGCGCCCGAACGAGCTGCTCGTGCTCCAGGAGCTGCTCGACCGGCGGGTGCAGGTCGAGCCGGGCGGGCAGGCGGGCTCGGTCGTCGACGTGGCGATGGAGTGCAGCCGGGGCGGCGAGTGGTCGCTGAGCCGGGTGGCCGTACGCGAGCAGACCGGCCGGCTGACCCGCCGGGGCCACCTGCACCAGGTGGAGTGGGAGCGGGTACGCGGGCTCAGCGGCATCGCCGACAGCCGGGGCACCGCCAACCTGCTCGCGGTGCTGGAGGACATGCGCCCCGCCGACCTCGCCAACGCGCTCCAGGACCTTCCCGACGCCCGGCGCAACGAGGTCGCCGCCGCGCTCGACGACGAGCGCCTGGCGGACGTGCTGAGCGAGCTGCCGGAGCACGACCAGGTGGAGATCCTGGCCGCGCTGGACCGGCAGCGGGCCGCCGAGGTGCTGGAGGAGATGGACCCGGACGACGCGGCGGACCTGCTCAGCGAGCTGCCCCCGCCGGAGCAGGACGTGCTGCTCGACCTGATGCAGCCGGACGAGGCCGACCCGGTCCGTCAGCTGCTCAAGTACACGCCGGGCACGGCGGGCAGCGTGATGACCTCCGAGCCGGTCATCCTGCCGCCGGACGCCACGGTCGCCGAGGCCCTGGCACGGATCCGGGAGCCGCAGCTCTCCCCCGCGATCGCCGCGCAGGTCTTCGTGTCCCGGGCGCCGATGACCACGCCGACGGGCCGCTACCTCGGCATGGTGCACTTCCAGCGGCTGCTCCGCGAGCCGCCGGCCGACCTGCTCGGCGGGGTGGTGGTCAACGACATCGACCCGCTGCGGGCGGCCACCCCGCTGCCGGAGATCACCCGCCGGATGGCCACGTACGACCTGGTCGCCATGCCGGTGGTCGACCGCAACAACCGGCTGGTCGGCGCGGTCACGGTCGACGACGTGCTGGACCACCTGCTGCCCCGCGACTGGCGGGACCGGGACGCCGGCACGAGCCCGGGCGCCGCCGAGCCGGTGGGCGGCGCGGATGGCTGACCAGCGGCGGGCGCAGCGGCTCGACCAGCCGCGCGAGCCCCGGGGCGTCAAGCTGCCCCGGTTCGACCCGGAGGCGTTCGGGCGGTGGTCCGAGGGGATCGCCCGGGGAATGGGCACGGCGAACTTCATCGTCTACATGACGGTCGTGATCGCGCTGTGGTTCGGCTGGAACACCCTGGCCCCGGCGCACCTGCGCTTCGACCCGTACACCTTCACGTTCCTGACCCTGGTGCTGTCCCTGCAGGCCAGCTACGCGGCCCCGCTGATCCTGCTGGCGCAGAACCGGCAGGCGGACCGGGACCGGGTCTCCCTGGAGGAGGACCGCCGGCGGGCCACCATGCAGAAGGCCGACACGGAGTATCTGGCCCGGGAGATCGCCGCGCTGCGCAACGCGATGGGCGAGGTGGCCACGCGGGACTTCCTCCGTTCGGAGCTGGCCCGGCTGGCCGAGGAGCTGGACGAGGCCAGCCACCGCCGGCAGCGGCTGGAGCGCCGCCAGCAGGAGCGGACGGCGCAGCAGGAGACGGGCGGGGAGGGCCTGGACGAGCCCCGCGACGACCTGGACGGCGACTGGTCCATGGACGGCCGGCCGGAGGCCCGGGACGTGTGAAACGCCGCTCGCCCCAAGGGGCCGGGTGAGCGGCGTTCGCCTCGATCGTCCCACTTCGTGCCGTAGGTCGTCCACCCCCAACCGCGGTCATCGATTCGCTCACACCGGGCCCCGCAGGCGGCGGTGCGGCGTCGGCGCCGACGTAGCATTGCGGGCATGTCAGCACCCGTCAGCACCGTCTCCGACGCGATCCAGGCCGCGCTGGCCACCGTCAACGACCCGGAGATCCGCCGGCCCATCACCGAGCTGGGCATGGTCCGCTCCGCCGAGGTCGGCGACGACGGCGTCGTACGGGTCGAGCTGTTGCTCACCGTCGCCGGCTGTCCGCTGAAGGACAAGCTCCGCTCGGACATCACCGCCGCGGTCGGCGCGGTGCCCGGGGTGACCGGCGTGGAGATCGAGTTCGGCGTGATGAGCCCCGAGCAGCGCCAGGAGCTCCAGTCGAAGCTGCGCGGCGGCGGCGCCTCCCAGGAACCGGTCATCCCGTTCGCCCAGCCGGGCTCGCGCACCCGCGTCTACGCGGTCGCCAGCGGCAAGGGCGGCGTCGGCAAGTCCAGCGTGACGGTCAACCTGGCCGCCGCCCTGGCCGCCCGCGGGCTCTCCGTCGGCGTGGTCGACGCCGACATCTACGGCCACTCGGTGCCCCGGATGCTCGGCGCGGACGGCCGCCCGACCCGCGTCGAGGACATGATCATGCCGCCGCAGTCGCACGGCGTGAAGGTCATCTCGATCGGCATGTTCACCGCCGGCAACGCCGCCGTGGTGTGGCGCGGCCCGATGCTGCACCGGGCGTTGCAGCAGTTCCTCGCCGACGTCTACTGGGGCGACCTGGACGTGCTCCTGCTCGACCTGCCGCCGGGCACCGGCGACGTGGCCATCTCGCTGGCCCAGCTGCTGCCCAACTCCGAGATCCTGGTCGTCACGACGCCGCAGGCCGCCGCCGCCGAGGTGGCGGAGCGGGCCGGCGCGATCGCCCTGCAGACCCACCAGCGCGTCGTCGGCGTCATCGAGAACATGTCCTGGCTGGAGCTGCCGGACGGTTCCCGGATGGAGGTCTTCGGCGCCGGCGGCGGCCAGACGGTCGCCGAGTCGCTGACCAAGACCATCGGCGCCCAGGTGCCGCTGCTCGGGCAGGTTCCGCTCGACACCCGCGTCCGCGAGGCCGGCGACGAGGGCACCCCGATCGTGCTGGCCGAGCCGGAGTCGCCGGCCGCGAAGGCGCTGGGCCAGGTCGCCGACCGGCTCGCCCTGCGGCGGGAGTCGCTGCTCGGCAAGCCGCTCGGCCTCAAGCCCAGCGGCCGCTGACCGTCCGCCGGCCGCTGCCGGCGCTGTCGCCACCCGACCGGGGGCGGCGTTCCCCCGGGAGCGCCGCCCCCGTCGTCGCTGCGAAGCCGTACGGGCCCCGCTCCGCGCGGAGAGGGGCCGGGCGCGGGTGCCGTGGAGCGGGCCGAGGGCTCAGGTGGCGTCGTCGTAGCTGACGCGCGGGGCGGGGGCCGGCGCGCTGCCGGTGGCGGTGGCCGGGCGGGTGCCCTTCGACCGCAGGTCAGCGGCGGAGGCGACGTCCTTCAGCTCGTTGTGCACGCCGGTGACGTCCGCGCGGAGGTTGTCGTAGACGCCCTGCAGCGGCTTCCGGATCGCCTGCTCGTCCTCCTCGCTGAGCAGGTGCTTGCGGATGAACGCCTTCGGGTGCAGATCCTCCAGCTGGATGTCGGTGCCCAGCTCCCGGCTCAGGTCGGTGGTGGCGCTGCGGGCCATCGTGCGCAGGTTGCGCACCATGCGCAGGCCGTCGCTGATCACGGCGGGCAGCCGGTCACCGAAGATCAGCAGCGCCAGGAGCAGCAGCGCACCGATCTCCCACCAGTTCAGGTTGTCGAACACTGCGCGGGCCTCCTCTCGGCGTCAGAGCAAGACTACGCACGTCGGGTGCCGCGCGGGGAGGGGGTGAACGGCCGTCACTTGGCGTCTGCGGCCAGCGTCACGGAGGCGTTCTGCTTGTTGGAGCCCCGGCGGTACTCGACCGTCACCACCGATCCCGGCGCGAACTTGCGCACCAGGGCGATCAGGTCGGTCGGCTCCGTCATCGGCCGACCGTTGAGCTTCAGGATCACGTCGCCGGCCCGCAGCCCCGCACCGGCCGCCGGCCCGGACGGCTCGACGGCCGCCAGGCGTACGCCGGCCCCGCCGGTGCCCGCGCCCTGCCCGCCGACCTGGGCGCCGATCACCGTGCGCCGGGCCTTGCCGGTGCCGATGATGTCCTGCGTGATCCGCTTGGCCTGGTTGATCGGGATGGCGAAGGCCAGGCCGATGTTGCCCGCCTCCTGGCCGTCCGAGACCAGCGACTTGATCGTCGAGTTGACGCCGATCACCCGGCCGGCGCCGTCGACCAGCGGGCCGCCGGAGTTGCCGTGGTTGACCGCCGCGTCGGTCTGGATCGCCGCGTAGTAGCGCGTGGGGCCGCCCGGCTCGCCGGCCTGCATCGTCCGGTCCAGCGCGCTGACGATGCCGGCGGTGACCGTGTTGGCCAGCGAGAGCGGCGAGCCGATGGCCAGCACGGGGTCGCCGACGGCCAGCGCCTCGGAGTCGCCGAACTCCACCGGGCGCAGGCCCGTCCGGGAGACCTTGATCACCGCGATGTCGGACTCCGGGTCCTGCCCGACGACGGTGGCCGGGGCGGTGCTGCCGTCGTTGAAGACCACCGACGCCTTCCCGCCGGTCGTCCCCGCCAGCACGTGGTCGTTGGTGATCACGTGGCCGTCGGCGCTCGCGATGAAGCCGGACCCCTCGCTCGTGCCGCCGAGGCTGGGCACGCGGACGGTCACCACGCTTGGCAGCACCCGCTCGGCCACCCCGGCGAGCGACTCGGGCCGCCGCTGGGCCAGGCCGGGCGCCTGCGGGTCCGCGCCGAGCACCGTGCCGGCCGCGGCGCCGCCGCGCACCGCGAAGGCGTACCCGAGCGCGCCGCCGAGGCTGCCCGCGAGCAGCGCGGTGATCAGCGGGATGAGCAGCAGCTGCCGCAGCGTCGGCCGGCGCGGGGCGTCCGGGTCGGTGACCGGCTCCGGCTCGGTGCCGGGGATCGGGGCGGCCGGCAGCACCACGGCGGCCGGCGCCGCCGGGTCGCGCCACGGGTCGGCGAGCGCGTCGGACCACCAGGGCGATGTCGTGCCACCGGCGGCGCCCTGCGGCGCCGGCGGCGACCCCACCGGCGGGTGTCCGGGCCCCGGCGGTCGCGCCGGTCCCGGTATCCCCCCGGGCTGGCGCCAGTCCCAGCCGTCGGTCACGTCGGTGCCTCCCACTCCGTCCCCGGATCCCGCGCTCCACGGACCGGGCGAAGGACTCGCACGGTCGCGATCGACGGAATACCGCTTCCAGGATTACACGGATGCCGCGTACTGAGTCACCGGTTGCCGGCCGTGATCGTCAGGTGGCGGACGCGCGGCTGCGCGCGTCCGGCGTCGCCTCTAGGCTCACAGTGCCCACCCGCCCCCGCACCACTCGCGCCGCCCGGAGGTGTGTCATCGCCACGGTCGCCGGTTCCGGCACCTCGACGGCCCAGGCACTGCAGTTCGCCGAGTCGTACGTGACCGAGGATCTCGTGCTGCGCACCGCCCGCAGCCTGGCCCGGGAGGTCGGCCTCGACGCCGTGACGCCCGGCGCCGGGGCGGCGCTGCGGCTGCTCGCCGCCGCCGGCAGCGCCCGCGCCGTCGTGGAGATCGGCACCGGCACCGGCGTCAGCGGCGTCTGGCTGCTGCGCGGCATGCGCGCCGACGGCGTCCTCACCACCATCGACGTGGAGGTGGAGCACCAGCGGATCGCCCGCCGGATCTTCGCCGAGGCGGGCTTCGCCGCCGGCCGGACCCGGATCATCACCGGCCGGGCGCTGGACGTGCTGCCCCGCCTCGCCGACGGCGCGTACGACCTGGTCTTCGTGGACGCCGAGTCGACCGGGTTCGCCGCCTGCGTCGACGCGGCGCTGCGGCTGCTGCGACCGGGCGGCGTGCTGGCGCTCAACGGCATGCTCGCCGACGGCCGGATCGGCGACCCCGCCGCCCGGGACGTCGAGACGGTCACCATCCGGGAGACGATCAAGGCGATCCGGGAGTCGGAACACTGGACCCCGGCGCTGCTGCCGGTCGGCCACGGGCTGCTCGCCGCCGTCAAGTGCTGAACCGCCGCCGGCCCGTCGGGGGCCGGCGGCGTCCGGCGGTCAACCGAGCGTGCCCAGCCAGCGCAGCAGCGAGCGTACGCCCCAGCCGGTCGCGCCCCTGGTCAGCTCCGCGTCGTCGCCCTCGGCCCAGGACGGCGCGGACATGTCCACGTGCAGCCACCGGTCGCGCAGCTCGCCGGTGAACTCGCGCAGGAACAGGGCGGCCATCACCGAGCCGGCGCCCCGGTCCGGCGAGCTGTGCAGGTCGGCCAGGTCGCTGCCGAGGTGCTCGGCGTAGTCGGCGGGCAGCGGCATCCGCCAGGCGGCCTCGCCGGCGGCGGCGATCGCGGCCAGCACGTCGGCGGCGAGGGCGTCGTTCTCGCTGTAGAGCGCGCCCGTGCGCTTGCCCAGCGCGACCGCGTTCGCCCCGGTCAGCGTCGCCAGGTCGACCAGCAGGTCGGGCTTGAGCTCGGCGACGGCGTAGGCGAGCGCGTCGGCGAGGACGAGCCGCCCCTCGGCGTCGGAGTTGGTCGTCTCGCTGGTCGTGCCGCCGTAGTGGCGCACGACGTCGCCGGGGCGGAACGCCGAGCCGCTGAGCATGTTCTCCGCCAGCGGCGCGAGCGTGGTGACCCGCACGGGCAGGCGCAGCGCCGCCGCGCCGAGGGTGGCCGCGACCACCGCCGCCGCGCCGGCCATGTCCTTGCGCATCAGCTTCATCGCCGGCACCGGCTTGATCGAGATGCCGCCCGTGTCGAACGTGATGCCCTTGCCCACCAGCACCACGTGCGTACGCGCGCCGGCCGGCCGCCAGTCCAGCTCGACCAGGCGCGGGGCGCTGGCCGAGCCGCCGCCGACCGCCAGGATGCCGCCGAAGCCCTCCTCGGCCAGTTCCGCCGCGCCGCGTACCCGCAGGTGCAGGTCCGGCACGTCCACGTCGGCCACGTTGGCGGCGACCTGACCGGCGAACCACTCCGGGTTCTTGATCGAGGCCGGGGCGTTGGTGAGGTCGCGGGCGAGCCGGGTCATCCGGGCCGTCGTACGGGCCGTCTCGACGGCTCCGGCGTGCGCGTCCGGGTCGGCCACCACCACGTCGACCCCGGCGAGCGCGGCGGCGGCGCCGGCATCGGTCAGCCGGTACCGGTACGACGCCAGCAGCAGCCCCTCGACCAGCCCGCGAACCGCCGCGGGGGTGACGCCGGCCGGCGCGACCAACGTGACGCGCGTCTCATCGCGGGCGGCCCGGGCCAGCGCCGCGCCCGCCGTCCGCCAGGCCGCCTCGTCGCCGTCGCCGATCCCGAGCAGCAGCAGTCGGGCGGGCTCGCGCCCGGGCCGCAACTGCGCGTGGACCTCACCGGGCCGCCCGGTCGAGCGGGTCGCCGGGACCAGCGCGGCGGCCTCCTCGGCCACGCCGTCGGGCAGCGCCACGTCGGTCGGGGCCGGGCGGGCCGGGGCGTCGTCGGCCGGGCCCGGCCGGACGGGCAGCACCAGGGTGTCGGGCCGCTCGGGCTCGACGAGCAGACGGATGGCGAGCACGCGGAGCCGTACCTCCAGAGAAGCTCGCGGAGCGGGCTCCGCGGAAGAATGAAGACCCTGAGCCACCGGCGCGGGCCGGTGGCTCAGGGGTTGACGAAACGCCCGCGCTGGCGCGCGGACCGCTCCTCGGTCAGCCGGCGGCCGCCTTGAGCGCGTCACCGAGCGCGTTGGCCTCGTCGGGAGTCATCTCGACGACGAGCCGGCCACCGCCCTCCAGCGGGACCCGCATGACGATGCCCCGGCCCTCCTTGGTGACTTCCAGCGGACCGTCGCCCGTCCGCGGCTTCATCGCCGCCATGTTGTCTCCCCTCAGACCTACACCAGGGTCGGTGGGTTGCCCCACAGCCACTTCGTCTTGACCACCCGCAACCTACGCGGGGGTGTCGACCAACGATTTTCCCTGATGAACACCGCCGGACCCAAACCGAAGCAGCATTGATGTAACAGCATCTAGCTTATCCTGAGAAGGCCTGTCACAATGTGCGGTCATGCAGGCACGGTCGGCACTCTTCGACCTGTACGGCGACCACCTCCGGGCGAGGGGTGGCCGGGCACCGGTCGCCGCCCTGGTCAGGCTGCTCGCGCCGCTCGGGATCGCCCCGCCCGCCGTGCGTACGGCGGTCTCCCGGATGGTCCGCCAGGGATGGCTGGACCCGTGCCGGCTCACCTCCGGGCCGGGATATTCGATCACACCGAAAGCCGCCCGCCGGCTCGACGAGGCGGCGGCCCGGATCTACCGGACCGGCCGGATCACCTGGGACGGCCGGTTCGATCTCCTGGTACTGGAGGCGCCCGCCTCGCGGCGGGACCGCCAACGCCTCGCCGCCAACCTGACCTTCCTCGGCTACGGCGCCCTCGACGAGTGCACCTGGGTGGCCACCCGCCCCGGCGAGGACGTGGACGTGCTGCTCGACGAGGCGGACGTGCGCTACGAGCGGTTCACCGCCGCCCACACCTCCGGCACCCCCGGCGCGATGGGCGTCGTCCGCCGCGCCTGGGACCTGACCGAGATCGGCCAGGCGTACGAGCAGTTCGTCGCCGAGCAGCGGCCGCTGCTGGCCGGCGTCACCGTGCGCAGCCCGGACGAGGAGGCGTACGCCGCCCGGTTCCGGCTCGTGCACGCGTGGCGTACCTTCCTGTTCCGGGACCCGCAGTTGCCACCCGCGCTGCTCCCCGAGCGCTGGCCCGGCACCGCCGCGGCCAGCTTCTTCGACCGGCACGCGGCCCGGCTGCGTCCGGCCGCCGACCGGTACGTCGAGCAGTGCCTCGACGCCGGCAACCGCATCGCCCGACAGAAGGGTCGTTAGAAGTGACCGAGCCGCTGCTCGTCGACCGCACCGACGCCGTCGTCACCCTGACGCTGAACCGCCCGACGGCGATGAACGCGCTCGACGTGGCGCTCAAGGAGGCGCTGCGGGACACCCTGGCCGAGCTGGAGACCGACCGCTCCTGCCGGGCGGTGGTGCTCGCCGGCGCCGGCGGCTCGTTCAGCGCCGGCCAGGACCTGCGCGAGCACGTCAAGACGCTGGAGTCGACCGACGGCAACCCGCTGGAGACCGTCCGGGCGCACTACAACCCGATCGCCGCGCGGCTGGCCAACCTGCCCAAGCCGGTGGTCGCGGCGGTGCGGGGGATGGCCGCCGGGGCGGGCGCCTCGCTGGCCTTCCTGGCCGACATCCGCATCGGCGGGCCGTCGACCA
This sequence comes from Micromonospora sp. NPDC004336, assembly GCF_053602615.1. NCBI lineage: Bacteria > Bacillati > Actinomycetota > Actinomycetes > Micromonosporales > Micromonosporaceae > Micromonospora > Micromonospora sp. NPDC004336. The sequence goes on along the minus strand of NZ_JBSGDY010000040.1, from coordinate 21,462 downwards.
GCTTCCTGATGGCGTTCGCCAAGGTGGGGCTGGCCGCCGACACCGGCGCCTCCTGGACGCTGCCCCGGCTGGTCGGCCACGCCAAGGCGGTCGAGCTGCTGATGCTGGCCGAGCCGGTACGCGCGAAGGAGGCCTGCCAGCTCGGGTTGCTCAACCGGGTGACGGAGGACGACGAGCAGGTACTGCCGACCGCGCAGGAGCTGGCCGCCCGGCTGGCCGCCGGCCCCACCGTCGCGTACGGGGCGATCAAGCGGCAGCTCTCCATCGCCGACGCGGGCACCCTGGCCGACGCCCTGGCCGCCGAGGCGCAGGCGCAGGCGATCTGTGGCGGCACCGAGGACCACCGCGCCGCCACGGCCGCCTTCGTCAACAAGCAGAAGCCGGTCTTCGAGGGCCGCTGAGGCCGGTCGCCGGTCGCCGACCCTGGCCCTGGCCCGGGCGTCGTGGCTTCGACGACGCCCGGGGGCGGGGTCAGTCGTCCTCCTCCGGGTCCTGGTTGGCCTCCGCGCCGAGCACGAACGCCTGCATGGCCAGCTCGTCGCCGGAGGGCGAGACGAAGGCGGGCAGCTCGCGCGGCCCCAGCTCCTGCACGTACGCCCAGAACAGCCGGACCGCCTCGGCCGGCGACCCGGCCTCGATCGGCAGGTCGAGGCTCACCAGCCAGGACCGCCGTTGCGGTGGCGGACCGAGCCGGTCGGCCAGCTCCCGGAACACCGCCGGATCGAGCGCGGTCACCGGGCCGTCGAGCGCCACCGTCTCGGCCGGCACCGGCTCGTCGAAGGCCCGCCGCGTGTAGGTCACCACGAGCGGCGCCTCGACCCGCTCGGACAGCGGATCGTCCGGATCCTCCCGGTCCTGGCGGCTGGCCGCGGCGACCCGGCCCAGCGCCACCAGCCGGGGCGGCTCGTCGGCCAACACCGCCACCCGGTCGCCGGGACGGGGGCGGGCGGCGTCGGCCAGGCCGGTCAGCTCGATCGTGTCGTGGTGGACGAGCCGCTCGGCCTCGTAGCGCCCGCTGGGCAGCAGCACGGCCCAGGCGCCCGTGCCGTCGGTGTGGGGCGCCCCGTCCACCCGGTGCGCGGTGTCGGTGGTCATGACCCCCATCCCATCACGCCGCCACGGCCGCCACGACGTGGCAGCCCGCAAGGTGGTCGTCGACCATCCCGGTGGCCTGCATCAGCGCGTAGGCCGTCGTCGGGCCGACGAACCGGAAGCCCCGCTTCTTGAGCGCCTTGGCCAGCGCGGTGGACTCGGGGGTCAGCGCGGGCACGTCGGCGAACGACGTGGGCCGGGCCGGCCGGGGCGGCGGGGCGAAGGACCAGAGCAGCGCGGAGAGCCCCTCGGGCAGCTCCAGCGCCGCCCGGGCGTTGGCGATCGCCGCCTCGATCTTGGCCCGGTTACGGACGATGCCGGCGTCGGCGAGCAGCCGCGCCACGTCGGCCTCGTCGTAGCCGGCCACGGTCTCGATCCGGAACTCGTCGAAGGCCAGCCGGAACGCCGGACGTTTGCGGAGGATGGTCAGCCAGGAGAGCCCCGACTGGAACGCCTCCAGCGTGATCCGTTCGTAGAGCGCGTCGTCGCCGTGCAGGGGTCGGCCCCACTCGGTGTCGTGGTAGGCGGCATAGTCGGGGGTGCTGGCCCCCCAGCCGCAGCGCGGCAGCCCGTCGGCGCCGATCACCAGGTCAGTCACGCGTCCACGCTAGGGCACGGGCCCGACAGGGCCGTCGCCCCCGGCCGCCCCCACGGGCCGGTACGCGCATGCCTGTCCGCCCGGAGTCGATGACATTGGGCCCTCTCGGCCCGCGCGACACCCCGATGTCAGGAATGCCGAGTCGATCAAGCGAATCGCCCCCGCGACCGGGGCAGCCGGCCCTGCCCGACCAGCCGGGTTCAGGGCAGCCGGCCCCGCCCGCGCCCGCGATCAGGGCAACCGGCCCCGTCCGCGCCGAACGATCAGGGCAGCCGGCCCTGCTCGACCAGCCGGGCGAACTTCCGCAACGCCCGGGTCAGGCTGAACTTGGACCCCGGCCAGAGCACCGGCCAGGCCAACCGCCCGGCCGGGCCGCCGGGAAGGTGGAACCACTCGTGCCAGACCACCTGGGTGCGGTCCCGCGCCAGCGGGGTGCAGCGCAGCACGCCGGGACCGCGCAGCAGCTTCCCGCAGTGCACCACGCCGACCTCGTAGGGCGCGTCCACCCGGACCACCCGCATCTCGTCGCGCAGCACGGCGGGGCCGAGCGCGGTGACCGCCTCGACGAGGCTGCCCTCCCCGCCGTCGCCCTCGACCACCCGCAGGGTGGTGAAGGGGATCCATTCCGACTGCCGCTCCCAGGCGGTCAGCGCCGCGAAGACGCGCTCCGCCGGCGCGTCGACGATCACCGTGGCGGTGACCTCACCCGCGCCGGGCTGCGCCGCCTCGCGCAGGTCCTCGCCGCCCTCCGGTCCGGTCACGCCGGCTCCGACCGGACCACCGGTCCCTGCCGCCCGGTGTCGCCCGACGGCGCCGTCACCTCGTCGCCCGGGGCGGACGCGCCCCCGCTCCGGGGGTCGCGCGGCTCCGGCCCGACAGACCGCTCCCCGCCCGCCCGGTGGGCCGGCTCCACGCCGCCGTCGCCGCCCGTCGCGAGGCCGGTCGCGTCGGCCGGGCGGACCACGGGCACGTCCTCGGCGCGGGCCACGGTCGCGTCGGCCGGGCGGACCACGGTCGCGTCCTCGGACCGGGCTGCGGGCGCGGCGCCGGGACTGGTCGCGGCCGCGTCGTCGGCGTCAAGCACGGGCGCGTCCTCGGAGTCGGTCGCGGACGCCGCGCCGGCGCCAACCACGGGCGCGGCGCCGGGGCGGGCGTCGACACCGGGCGGCGTCGCGCCGGCCGTCGACGATCCGGCGTCCGGCCCGGCGAACGCGGGGACCGGCTCGACCACCAGGTCGGAGACGCCGGCCGCACCCGGCCGGCCGGACCCGACCGGCGCCGCCGCGTGCGTCGCGGCCTCGACCGGCACCGTCCCGCGCGGCTCCGCCGACGGCCCGGCGGCGGTCGCCCCGGCCGCCTGCTCGCGGGCGCGGCGCAGGGCGTCCGCGTCCGCCGTCCGCCCCTCGCGCAGCGCGGCGACCTCGGCCTCCAGCACGCCGATGAGCTCGGACTTGTAGCCGATGTCGTAGGCCGCCCGGCGCATCGCCTGGTCGACCTGGTCCATCCGGTAGCCGCGCAGCGCGGTGTCGAACCGGACGTCGCCCACGTCGGCCTCGCGCAGCGGGCGGGCGCCAGGCAGCGGGACGGCGCGCCCGTCCGGTTCGGCCGGCACCAGGCCGGGATCCCGGCCGGTGACCAGCACCGTCACCCCGAACACCACGGCCGCGACGGTCAGCGCCACGACGAGCAGGAGCAGTACCCGATCCATGCACAGATCGTGGCACGTCGAACGGACCGGAGCGACCCCCACCACCCATCGACCCACCGGGTGTCCGCCGGGCCACGGCCGCCCCGGCGCCCCGACCGGCACGCGCAGCGGACCGGCGGACGGACGAAATCCCGTGAAAGTCCCTGCCGTACGGGCGGACGAAGGGCCGGGCCTCGGCTGTCACGGACAGCTGGACGTCGGCGCCGTTCCTGGACATGGGCGGTGACCGGTCGGGCGGTCCGGACGGGCCTGACGGCAGCGGGGCGGCCGGGGCGTGCCCGGCGGGCCGGGGCGGCTCGGACGGACCCGGCAGCGGCGGGGGCGACCGGGGTGACACGGCGGTACGACCGACCGGCCGGGCCCGGCGGGGGCGGACCGACTAGCGTCGTGATCGGCCGGCGGCGGGCACGGGTCGACGGCGCGGACCTTCAGGAGGCGGTATGGCCGGGGCGCTTCGGCTCGGTGGGCGCACGTTCGGCCCGGGCGAGCTGGTGGTGATGGCGATCGTCAACCGGACGCCGGACTCGTTCTTCGACCGGGGCGCGACCTTCGCCCAGGACAGCGCGCTGCGGGCGGTGGAGCGGGCGGTCGAGGAGGGCGCCGAGATCATCGACATCGGCGGGGTCAAGGCCGGCCCGGGCGCCGAGGTCGACGTGGCCGAGGAGATCCGGCGCACCGTGGCGACCATCGCCGCCGTCCGGGCCGCCTTCCCCGACGTGGTGATCTCGATCGACACCTGGCGGGCCGAGGTCGCGGTGGAGGCGGTGGCCGCGGGCGCCGACCTGCTCAACGACACCTGGTCGGGCGCCGATCCGGCCCTGGCCCGGGTGGCGGCGGAGACCGGGGCCGGGCTGGTCTGCTCGCACGCCGGGGGCCTGGCGCCACGGACCCGGCCGCACCGGGCGGCCTTCCCCGACGTGGTGGCGGACGTGGTCGCGACGGTGACCGGGCTCGCGGAGCGGGCGGTCGGGCTGGGGGTACGGGCCGACGGCATCCTGATCGACCCGGCGCACGACTTCGGCAAGAACACCCGCCACTCCCTGGAGATCACCCGCCGTCTCGACGAGCTCACCGGCACCGGCTGGCCGCTGCTGGTCGCCCTGTCGAACAAGGACTTCGTCGGGGAGACGCTGGACCTGCCGGTGGCCGAGCGGCTGGAGGGGACGCTGGCGGCCACCGCCGTCTCCGCCTGGCTGGGCGCCCGGGTGTTCCGGGCACACCAGGTGCGCCCCACCCGCCGGGTGCTCGACATGGTCGCCTCCATCCGCGGCGACCGCCCGCCCGCCGCGACCCGACGCGGCCTGGCCTGACCGGTCCCGGCCGGGTCAGGTCCAGCGGAGGATGTTCTTCCGCCAGGCGTAGAGGATGCCCAGCGCCAGCACCGCGACGAAGACCGCCATCTCCACGACCGTCACCATGCCGAACCCCGGCCGGTCGAAGACCACGGCCCAGGGGAAGAGGAAGACCGACTCCACGGCGAACAACACGTAGAGATACGCGTACACGTAGTAACGGATCTGCATCTGTGCCCAGTCCGCGCCGACCGGATCGAGGCCGCACTCGTAGCTGGTGCGCTTGCCGAAGGGATCGGCCGGACGGGCGGGACGTAACACCCGGTTGGCCGAGAACGCAGTAACGAAGAAGAGGACGCTGGCGAGCAGCAGCAGCCCGAGCGTCGCGTACGAGCCCAGGTAACCGGTCACGGTCGATCAGCCTACCGCCCCGCGCGGCCGGCCGAGCGTTACGGATTTGTTTCCGGCGGGACTAGTGCCACCAAGCAACATTTGCCGAATATTGGAACCCTCACTCATCGTCACCGGAGGACAGATGGCCCGCGTGGACGTACGGCCCGGCCGACGGGCGCGTGACCGGCGCGCCGTGCCCCTGCTGGCGATCTCGCTCGCGGCCGGGCTGACGGTCGCCGCGGTGCCGGGCTGGGCGACGGCGGCCCCCACCGCCGCCCGGATCGCCACCGCCGCCACCGAGCCGGTCGGCGAGCCCGGCGGGGAGCCACCGACGGCCGACCCGACGGACACCGGCCCGGTCCCCAGCGAGGCGCCGTCGACCGCGTCGCCGCCGCCGGAGACCACGCCACCGGCCGCGACGACCGAGCCGGCGCCGACGACCACGACCCCCCAGGCGCCGGGGCCCACCGCCTCCCCGACCGCCAGCACGCCGCCCCCGGCCCCGTCGGCGCCGCCGGTCCGACCGTCCGCGCCCGCTCCGGGCAGCCCGTCGGCGCCCGCGGCCGGGGTCCGCGTCACCACCGACGACATCACCCTGACCGCCGCGTACTGGAACGCGCCGAGCACGCTCACCACGCTGCGGGTGACCGTCACCAACACCGGCGCCTCCCCCGCCCGGATCCGGCTCGCCTACACGCTCCCGGCCGGCCTGACCGACGCCGGCACCGCGGGCTGCGCGGACGCCGGCGGCGGGGAGCACCGCTGCGGCGAGTGGACGAGCGGGCCCGGCGACCGGTTCAGCACCCTGCTGCGGGTACGCGTGGCCGGCGACGCCTGGCGGAAGATGCCGCTCAGCGGCTCGGTCCGGGTCACCGCGACCGTCCCCGGCACCGCGCCGGTCGGCGACAACGAGGGCTTCGCCGTGCTCTTCCCGCCCGGCCCGCCGGTGCCCGGGATCAGGCTGGCGGCCGACGAGGTCACCTTCGACATCAGCGGCGGGGCGAGCGGGCTCGACGTACGCCTGGGCAACACCGGCCGGGTGGACGCCGAAGGCCGCGTCGAGGTGGTCCTGCCGGCCGGGGTGACCGTGCCGGCGCCCCCGGCCGGCTGCACCGCCGTCGATCCGACGCGCACCCGCTGCGACCTGGGCACCGTCCCCGCCGGCCGCACCGCCGGCCTGCGCCTGCCGGTCGCCGCGACCCCCGAGGCCCAGCGGCAGGCCCCGCTGGCCGGCGCGGTGACCGGCCAGCTCGACCCGCGCAGCGGTCGCACCCGGCAGGTGCAGATGAGCTTCCGGATCACCGCGGCCGCCGCCCTGGCCACCCCGGTGGTGTCGCCGCCGGCGCCGACCGGCTCGCAGGGCGTGCTGGCCGCCGACGCCCCGGCCCTGCGCGAGGGCGGGGGGAGCAGCTCCGTACGGCGGACGGCGATCACCCTGATCGGGGTGTCCACGCTGCTGGTGGTGCTGGCCCTCGCGCTGGCCACCACCTCCCTGCGGCGGCGGACGGGCGCCCCGCTGGCCGAGCGGACGCCGGGGCCCACGCCGGCGGAGTGACCGGGACTCGCCGGCGGGCCCGGTGATCTGGATTACGGCGGGCGGGCGGAAACACCGCAAATCGGTGTGGAACTCCGCCCGAACCTGTCCCACAGGGCGGCCTACGAGAAAGCTGGGAGGGCGATCCGACGTAGGCTCTCAGGTGAGGAACTACGGCGGACCGGGCCTGCCCCGAGCAGGTCTGGTGCAGCGGTGCGTCAAGGAGGTCACGTGGCCGGGCTAGGCGAGGTCACCATCATGTTCAGCCGCCCGCGCGACCGCGCACAGCGAAGCGAGGTACAGGCGTGACCAAGCAGATCCGTCAACTGGACCGGGTGGTCATCCGGTTCGCCGGCGACTCCGGCGACGGCATGCAGCTCACCGGCGACCGGTTCACCTCGGAGACCGCGCAGCTGGGCAACGACATCTCCACCCTGCCCAACTTCCCGGCGGAGATCCGGGCGCCCGCCGGCACCCTGCCGGGCGTGTCGAGTTTCCAGGTGCACTTCGCCGACTACGACATCCTGACCCCCGGCGACTCGCCGAACGTGCTGGTCGCGATGAACCCGGCGGCGCTCAAGGCCAACCTCGCCGACCTGCCGCGCGGGGCGGACATCATCGTCAACACCGACGAGTTCACCAAGCGCAACCTGGCCAAGGTCGGCTACCAGGCCAACCCGCTGGAGGACGACTCCCTCGCCGGCTACGTCGTGCACCCGGTGGCGCTGACGTCCATGACCGTGGGCGCGCTGGCCGAGCACGACGTGTCCAAGAAGGACGCCGAACGGGCCAAGAACATGTTCGCCCTCGGCCTGCTCTCCTGGATGTACAACCGGCCCTACGAGTCGACGCTGCGCTTCCTGGAGCGCAAGTTCGCCGCCCGCCCGGAGCTGGTCGCGGCGAACGTCGCGGCGTTCCGCGCCGGCTGGAACTTCGGCGAGACGACCGAGGACTTCGCCGTCCGCTACGAGATCAAGCCGGCGAAGATGCAGCCGGGCACCTACCGCAACATCACCGGCAACGCGGCCCTGTCGCTCGGCCTGGTGGCGGCCGGCGTGCGCTCCGGGCTGCCGGTCTTCCTGGGCGCCTACCCGATCACCCCGGCCTCGGACATCCTGCACGAGCTGAGCAAGCACAAGCGCTTCGGCGTGCTCACCATGCAGGCCGAGGACGAGATCGCGGCGGTGGGCGCGGCGCTGGGCGCGTCGTACGGCGGCTCGCTCGGCGTCACCACCACCAGCGGCCCCGGCGTGGCGCTCAAGAGCGAGACCATCTCCCTCGCGGTGGCGCTGGAGCTGCCGCTGGTCATCGTCGACGTGCAGCGGGCCGGCCCCTCGACGGGCATGCCCACCAAGACCGAGCAGGCCGACCTCAACATGGCGCTCTACGGCCGCCACGGCGAGGCCCCGGTCGCGGTGATCGCGCCGAAGTCGCCGGCGGACTGCTTCCACGCGGCCCTGGAGGCGGCCCGGATCGCGCTGACCTACCGCACGCCGGTCATCCTGCTGTCCGACAACTACGTCGCCAACGGCTCCGAGCCGTGGCTGCTGCCCGACGTCGACTCGCTGCCCGACCTGCGGGTCGAGTTCGCCACGAAGCCCAACGGCGACGACGGCACCACGTTCCTGCCCTACCTGCGCGACCCGGAGACCCTCGCGCGGCCGTGGGCCGTGCCGGGCACCGCCGGGCTGGAGCACCGCATCGGCGGCCTGGAGAAGGCCGACAAGACCGGCGACATCTCGTACGACCCGGCGAACCACGACTTCATGGTGCGCACCCGGGCGGCCCGGATCGAGACGATCCCGGTGCCGGACGTCGAGGTCGAGGACCCGGACGGCGACGCCCGGGTGCTGGTGCTCGGCTGGGGCTCGACGTACGGGCCGATCGGCGCGGCGTGCCGGGGCCTGCGCCAGCGCGGTCACGCCATCGCCCAGGCGCACCTGCGGCACCTGGCCCCGATGCCGGCCAACCTCGGTGAGGTGCTGCGCTCCTACGACCGGGTGGTCATCCCCGAGATGAACCTCGGCCAGCTCGCCCACGTGATCCGGGCAAAATACCTGGTCGATGCGATCGGCTACAACCAGGTCCGCGGTCTGCCGTTCACCGCCGCCGAGCTGGAGACGACGCTGGAAGAGGTCCTGAAGAATGTCTGAGCCCGTCGCCCTCAAGCTCACCGCCAAGGACTTCAAGTCCGACCAGGAGGTGCGCTGGTGCCCCGGCTGCGGTGACTACGCGATCCTCGCCGCCATCCAGCAGTTCATGCCGGAGCTGAACATCCCGCGCGAGCGGATCGTCTTCGTCTCCGGCATCGGCTGCTCGTCCCGCTTCCCGTACTACATGAACACCTACGGGATGCACTCGATCCACGGCCGCGCCCCGGCGATCGCCACCGGCCTGTCGGCCAGCCGCCCCGACCTGTCGGTCTGGGTGGTCACCGGCGACGGCGACGCCCTCTCCATCGGCGGCAACCACCTGATCCACGCGCTGCGCCGCAACGTCAACCTGAAGATCCTGCTGTTCAACAACCGGATCTACGGCCTGACCAAGGGCCAGTACTCGCCGACCTCCGAGGTCGGGAAGGTCACGAAGTCGACGCCGGCCGGCTCGGCCGACGCCCCGTTCAACCCGCTCTCGCTCGCCCTCGGCGCCGAGGCCACCTTCGTGGGGCGCACCATCGACTCCGACCGCAAGCACCTCCAGTCGGTGCTGCGGGCGGCGGCGGAGCACCAGGGCTCGGCGTTCGTGGAGATCTACCAGAACTGCAACATCTTCAACGACGGCGCGTTCGACCAGCTCAAGGAGCCGGCCACCCGCGACGACTTCCTGATCCGGCTCGAGCACGGGCAACCGATCACGTTCGGCAAGGACGGGCAGTTCTGCGTCGTGCACCCGCCCGGCGGGTTCGGCCTGGAGGTCCGGGAGACCGCGTCGGTCCGCCCGGACGAGATCGTCGTGCACGACGCGACGGTCACCGACCCGGCGTACGCCTTCGCGCTGTCCCGGCTGCCCGGCCTCGACCTGCGCAACACGCCGATCGGCGTGTTCCGCTCGGTGGAGCGGCCCTCCTACGACAGCGTGGTGCAGGGGCAGCTCGACGCGGCCCGGGCGACGGTGACCGAGACCCCCGAGCAGCAGCTCGCCGGTCTCCTCGCCAGCGGGGACACCTGGACCATCCTCTAGCCGGCGTACCGGCGGCCCACGCCGGACGTACGGAGAAGGGCCCGCAACCGGTAGCCGGTTGCGGGCCCTTCCGTCACGGCGGGAGCCGACCCGATCAGAAGATCAGGTTGAACGAACCCCAGCCGCTGGAGACCACCTTGCCGCTCGCGTCGATCCACTGGCCCTTGCCGTTGGTCGTGTAGAGCCGCATCTGGTTGTTGCTGTTGACGCCCAGCATGTCCATCATGTTGTCGCCGCTCCAGTCGCCCGGCGTCATGATGTGCTTGAAGCCGCCCCAGCCGCTGCCGATCTGGGTGCCGGCCGGGTTGGTCCAGGCGCCCTTGCCGTCGGACTGGTACATCTTGAGGACACCGGTCGAGGTGCGGCCGATGATCACCTCAAGCCCGTCGCCCTTCCAGGCGCCCGGCGTGAGGAACAGGTTGAACCCGTTCCAGCCGGTGCCGATCCGGGTGCCCGACGGGTTCTCCCAGCCGCCCGCACCGTTGCTGGTGTAGCGGACGAGGTCGCCGTTGGACTTGCGGACCAGCAGGCTCGGGCGGTTGTTGCCCATCCAGTTGTTCGTCACCATGAGCGCGGTGAAGCCCGCCCAGCCGGTGCCGATCAGCTTGCCGCCGCCGACGAAGTTGCCCTGGCCGTCGGTGTTGTAGATGTACAGCTCGCCGGTGGTCTTCATCGCCATGATGGACGGCCGCTTGTCGCCGTTCCAGTTGTAGACGCGGAAGACCCGCTTGAAGCTGCCCCAGCCCGAGTTGAGCTGGCGCGACATGTAGAAGCCGCCGTACCCGTCGTTGCTGAACCCGCTGCCGTAGTAGAGCCTCAGGTTGCCCCCGCTGTCCCGGGCGATCAGGTCGGTGCGACCGTCACCGGTCCAGTCGGCGTTGACCAGCGGCGGGCGGGTCAGGTCGGCCTTCACCGTGTTGACGTAGTTGTTCAGCCGCACGTAGAAGCCCGGTGCCTCGCCACACGTGTAGCCCCAGCTGGTGACGCCGACCTGCTTGCCGGCGACCAGGATGGGTCCGCCGGAGTCGCCGTTGCAGGTGTCGCTCGCCGGTGCCCCGGGCAGGCCCGCCCCGGCGCAGAACATCTCGGCGCTGTAGTACTGCCCCGGAACGTTGCAGTACGAGTCGGACTGCATCGGCACCGTGGACTTGCGCAGCCGGCTGTCCGGGTAGTCGTCCTTCGGGCCGGTCTTGCCGTAACCGGCGATGACCGCGGAGGTGCCGGCGGCGTACGGCGTCTGGTCGCCCTGGTTGCCCAGGCTGACCGGCGTGTACTCGGCGGGCAGGTCCTGCTTGAGGGTGATCACCGAGACGTCGTTGCGGATCGGCGCCTCCGGGTCGTCGTACTGCTGCGCCAGGTTCCAGTTCGGGTGGGTCCAGTTGGAGGCCACCTCCGCCACGTACCCGCTGCCGCCGACGATGTTGCCGTTGCTGTCGACGAGCTGGTCGTTACCGGCGATGACCCGGGTGGCGCCCGGCATGCCGGTGACGCAGTGCGCCGCCGTCAGCACCTTGTTGGGGGCGATGATGGTGCCCGTGCACCAGCCCCAGAAGTAGTCGCCGTCGATCCGCAGCGTCGTGACGATACCGACGATGTAGGGGAACTCCGACGCGCTGGCGAACTCCCCCTTCACGATGCGGGGCGACGGACCGGTGCCGGTCTGGAACCGCGGTCCCTTGGCGCCCGGCGAGGGCAGCTCCAGCTTGCCCTTCTGCAGGTTCGGCATCCTGTCCAGGTTCCTGGGCCCGGACTCGCTGGCCGCGTCGTACACGCCGCCCCCGGCAGGGGCGGCCTGAGCGACGGTAGCGGGTGCGACGAAGGCCGCACCGGCGAGGGCGAGGCCGACGACGCCGGCCGACCAACGCCGTCTGGCTCCTGCGGATGTTGCCACTTCAGCCACTGATTGGTTTCCCGTCGTTCGATTAACGAGGCGCTCGGAACGGCTCGGCGGAATTCGCTCGACCGGACGGAGGGACGATCGACGCGCGGGGCGTCAGCCCACGCGCAGGAAAGATGCGGCCCCCGTCGTGCCTGTGCCAATGACGGCGTGTCGACTGCGGTCGATGACGCCCACCGGCAATTCCAAGCCGCCAAACGGTAGCAGGCGGCTCGTCTGCGAAAAAGATCCGCAAAGATGATTCTTCGTCAGCCCAAAGGGCCGGGACCGCAGGCCCGGCGGGGTGACTGTGGGCCGGTCAGGGCGTGGCGGTCGTCTGGGGACGGTCGTCGCGGACGTGGACCAGCATGTCGCCGGTCTCGATGACCGCGCCGGCCTTGTCGGCCAGCGTGACCACCTTGCCCCGGCGGACCAGGGCGATGACCAGCGAGTCCAGCTCCCGCGGGGAGCGGCCCACCTCGGCGCGTTCGGCGGAGCGCATCGCCAGCGCCATGCCCTGGCCCGGGGTGAGCAGGTCCTCCACGACGTCGATCAGCGGCGGCGCCGAGGTGGACAGCCCCAGCAGCCGGCCGGCGGTGGCCGAGGAGACGATCACGTGGTGGGCGCCGCTCTGCTTGAGCAGCGGGGCGTTCTCCGCCTCCCGGGCGGCGGCGATGATCCGCACCTGCCCGGCGGTGAGCTGCCGTACGGTCAGCGCCACCAGGACCGAGGCGTCGTCGCTGTCGGTCGCGATGATCACCGCCTTGGCGTTGCGTACGTGCGCCTCGTTGAGCACCGACGACCGCGTCGCGGACCCCTCGATCGCCACCAGCCCGGCCGAGGTGGCCTGCCGCAACGCCGGGCCGCTGCGCTCCACCACGACGATGCGGGACTTGTCGAGCCCGTTCTCCAGCAGGGCGGAGACCGCGCTGCGGCCCTTCGTGCCGTAGCCGCAGATGATGACGTGGTCCTTCACGGCTCTCCTCCACCGCGACAGGCGGCGCCCGGTGCGGTACTGCTCGGTCAGCACTTCCAGGGTGGTGCCGACCAGAATGATCAGGAAGATGACCCGGGCCGGCGTGATGTAGACGACGTTGATCAGCCGGGCGGTCTGGCTGACCGGGGTGACGTCGCCGTAGCCGGTGGTCGACAGGGTGACCACCGCGTAGTAGAAGCAGTCGAGGAGGGTCATCCCGTCCTCGTTGACGTCGCGGTAGCCGTCCCGGTCGAGATAGACCACGGCGACGGTGGCGAAGACCAGGCCGATGGCGGCGGCCAGCCGGAGGCTCAGCGCGCTCAGCGGCCCCCGTCGCTGCGCGGGAAAGTGGATCACCTGAGGACCTGCCCCGCCTCCGTCGTCGCCTGCACGACCACAACATAGCGGCCCGGGCGGATTCCGCACGACGAGGTCGCCGACCCGGGCAACCTGTCGGGCGACCGGACCCGACTACCGGGTGACAGACGCGGACCGACCCGGTCGAGGCCGGGGCAGACGGAGGGGGTCATCCCTCGTGAGACCACGCGGCGGGCCAACCGGGGCCGACGCCGAATACACCGACTACGTCCGAGCCGGGATGACGCGGTGGCGACGGACGGCCTACCTCATGTGCGGCGACTGGGACCGCGGCGACGACATCCTGCAGCGGGTGCTCACGGAGCTCTACCGCAACTGGGCCCGGGCGCGACGGGCGGACAACCTGGACGCGCTGGTCCGGACCATGTTGGTGCGGCGGCTGATCGACGAGCGGCGGCTGCGCTGGGCCCGGGTGGTGCTGGGCCACGCGCTGCCCGAGCGGGCGGCGGGCGGGGCCGACCCGACCGACCGGATCACCCTCGTGGGGGCGCTGCGCCGGCTCCCGCCGCGGCAGCGGGCGGTGCTCGTGCTCCGCTACTTCCAGGACCTCGGCGTCGACGAGACCGCCCGGACTCTGGGCTGCTCGCCCGGCACCGTCAAGAGCCAGGCGGCCAAGGGCCTGGCCACGCTGCGCGCCCTGCTCACGCCCACCCTGACCGGCAACTGAGAGGAGCACCAGATGCTGGACGAGCGCCAGGTCGCCGACCTGATGCGGCACGAGATCGACGCGGAGCCGCCCTCGGGCGTACTCGACATCGACCGGGCGATGCGCACCGGCCGGCGGCAGCGCCGGGCGGCGCGGGCCGCGGGCGGGGCGCTGCTGGCCGGCGCGCTGGTCGCCGGCGCGGCGGTCGCGCCGGGCCTGCTGGCGACGGAGCGCCCGCCCGCCGCCCAGCCCGCAGGGCCGGCGGCCGGCGGCCCCACGGGCCTCCCGGCCGCGCTGACCACGGTCGACCCGCAGCGGGTGTACGTCCGCTTCGGCTGGCTGCCGGCGGGGACGAACCGCCTCTCCTACCATGCCGGTCTGCTCCAGACCGGTCCCGGCGTGCTGCTCGGCGCCGACTCGCGGCGGGACACGCGGGAGAACTGGCGCGGCGTGTCGGTCCGCCTCTACCCGAAGGGGGCGCAGCCGCTGGCGCCGCAGCGGGACGACGGCACCACGGCGTCGGTCACCGGCACCGACGCGGGTCCCGAACTGAACGGCGGGCCGAGCAGTTGGACGGTCTACTCGCCGGCGACCGGGCCGGAGGCGGTGCTGCGGTGGCGGTACGCCCCGGACGGCTGGGCGGAGGTGCGCGTCGTCGGCACCGAGGGGGAGGCGCGCGACACCGCGACCCGGGTGGCGCGGGCGCTCCGGTTCGGCGACGACCCGGTGCCGATGCCCGCCACCGTCGGGGGCGTCCCCGATGGCCTGCGGCTGTTGGAGGTGAGCGTCTCCGAGTCGGTCACCGGGCCGCACACCTGGTACGCGGGCACGACCTGGACGGCGGAGCCGGCCACCGCCGAGCCGGGGCGGCAGCGGGCGCGCACCCTCAGCGTCGGCTTCTCCCGTGCCGGCGGGGCCGTGCCGGGCGCCCGGGAACTCCCCGCCCCGAACACCACGGTCGACGGGCGCCGGGCGTACCGGCAGGGCGACCGGTCGCTGCTGGTCTACGACGTGGACGGGGTGGACGTGTCGATCGAGCACGCCGGGGTGCTGCCCGCCGGCGGCACCGGGGCGTTGTTCGGGACGGTCCGGCCGCGTCCCGGCGTCTCCGGCTGGCACACCCACCTGCGCGGGTGACCGACCCGCCCGGGGCACGGGACCGTCGGGTCGACGTGCCCCGGGCCGGGCGGTCCCCGGGGCGGGAACAGGGCATGATGAGGGGGTGTCCCCGACGGCGACCACGAGAGTGAGGCCCGCATGTCGTTGCTGCGACGAGTGATCGGCGGGGTGCTGCGCCGGCTCCGCCTGCGGCAGGGTCGCACGCTGCGCGAGGTGGCCGAGGCCGCCGGGGTGTCCGTGCCCTATCTGTCCGAGGTCGAACGCGGCCGCAAGGAGGCCTCCTCGGAGGTGCTCGCGGCGATCTGCCGGGCGCTCGGCATCCACCTGTCCGACCTGCTCGAGGAGGCGCGCGACGACCTGCGCCGGGTCGAGCCGCGCATTCCGGCCGCGCCCCGGGCGGGCCTGGCCCACGCCGGGTCGGATCCGGCCGTCGAGCGGGTCGGGCTGGAGCGGGCGGACGTCGCCCGTGCCGAGCCGGTCACCCGGGTCGGCCTGCGGACCGGCGGGCCGCTGCTCCACCTGGCGCCGGGGGCCGGCGGGCCGACCGTCCGGGTCGGGCGTCCCGCCTCCGCCGGGCGCGCCCGCCCCGGGCCGCGTACCGTCGCCGCGCTCGGCTGCGGACGCTGCCGGTCGGGCCGACGGCGGCCGGTGGTCGTCTAGGTCGGCCGCTTTCCGCCCTGGGCGGATCTGCCCCCGGCAGAATCACTACGGCGACGCGCCGCGCACCGGGCAGTCTGAAGGGGCCGGTCCCCCGGGCGTCTCCGGTCGCCCGCCGGCACTGCGGGAGGGCACGCGATGATCCCTACGGGCGTACGCATGTTGGACGGCGGGCATCCGTCCTTCGACGACCAGGTCTTCAACCGGCTGCTCAAGGAACGGATCATCTTCCTCGGCACCGAGGTGACCGACGAATCGGCGAACCAGATCTGTGCCCAGATCCTGCTGCTCGCCGCGGAGGACGCGGAGCGGGACATCTTCCTCTACATCAACTCGCCGGGCGGCTCGGTGAGCGCGGGAATGGCCGTCTACGACACGATGCGCTACGTCAAGAACGACGTGGCCACCCTGGCGCTCGGCTTTGCCGGCTCGATGGGGCAGTTCCTGCTCTGCGCCGGGGCCGCCGGCAAGCGCTACGCGCTGCCACACTCGCGGATCATGATGCACCAGCCGTCCGGCGGGATGGGTGGCACGGCCGCGGACATCACCATCCAGGCCGAGAACATGCTGCACGTCAAGCGGACCATGCAGGAGCTGATCGCCCAGCACAGCGGGCGCGCCCTGGACGAGATCCAGCGGGACTGGGACCGCGACCGGTGGTTCACCGCCGAGCAGGCGCGCGAGTACGGCCTGATCGACAAGGTGCTCGCGAGGGCGGAGCAGCTTCCGGCGAGCTGACGCGCGACCGGCGGCGGTGGCGACGACCGGTCGGCCTCGGGGGGCGGCCGGTCCGCCCGGCCCCGTCGGGGTGACCGCCGGCCCTGCGGTGCCCACCGGGGCCTGAGCCGGTGGCGGTCCCACCCGGGCGGCGGCCGGCGACGATCCCCGTCGGCCGTCGGCGCGGGCTCCTTCGGTGTGCGCCTGAAGCGGCACCGGCATCGGACGCGCCCCCTCGATCCGCGTCCGATCCCCGGTACGCACGGCGGCTGCCGACGCCACCGATACGCGGAGCCTATTCCCGGCGATGGGAATCCGCGCGGGCTGCGCGCGCAGCGTCCGGCGCGCCGTCGGCAGTCGGCGTCACCGTTCGACGGTCAGCACCACCTTGCCCAGCGCCCGACGCCCCTCCAGGTCGGCGTGCGCCGCAGCGGCGTCGGCCAGCGGATACGTCGTGACCAACGGCCGCCACCAGCCCTTCCCGGCCAGCTCGATCGACCGGGCGGCGAGCGCCGGGATGCCGCCGGGCAGGGCGCGCAGCCGCTGCACCAGCCAGCCGACGGTCAGGCCGCCCCCGATCACGTCGTCGGTCGCGATCCGGGTCGCCTCGCCGGCCGACCAGCCGAACATCATGAACCGGCCGCCCGGCTTCATCAGCTCCAGGGCCGACCGGCCCACCGCGCCGCCGACCCCGTCGTAGACGAGGCTCAGGCCGCCGACCCGCTCGCGCACCCGGTCGGCCCAGTCCGGGAGCCCGTAGTCCACGACCAGGTCCGCGCCGAGGTCGCGCAGCTTCGCCGTCCGGTCGGCTCCCCGCGCCGCCGCCACCACCGTGGCGCCGGTCGTCCGCGCGGCCTGGACCAGCAGCCAGCCCAGCCCGCCGGCCGCCGACGGCACGAAGACGACGTCGTCCGCCGACGGCGGCTCCAGGTCGAAGACCCCGAGCGCGGTCCGTCCCGTGCCGACCGCCGCCACCGCCTCGGCACAGCTCAGGCCCTGCGGTACGGCGTAGAGCGACTCGACCGCCGTGACCGCCTGCTCGGCGTACCCGCCCGGCACCATGCCCAGGTGGGCGACGACCCGCCTGCCGAGCCACGACTCGTCGACGCCGGCACCCAGGTCGTCGACGACGCCCGCGACCTCCCGCCCCGGGATGGTGGGCAGCTCGGGCGGCGGCGTCGGGCCGCCGGCCTCGCCCCGCCGCAGGCTCGTGTCGAGCAGGTGCACGCCGCTCGCCGACACCGCGATCCGGACCTGGCCGGGGCCGGGCGACAGGTCGGGCACCTCGCCGAGGACGAGGTTCTCAGGGGGACCGAATTCGTGAAGCTGAATCGCACGCATGCCCCCATCCGACTACCTGAACCTCACTTGAGGTCAAACCTGCCGGCGGGTGGCCCGGGTCACTGCGGGAGCGACGGAACCACCGGGTCAGGGGCGTACGGGGCGGTGCGCCGCGGGGGTCACCAGTTGGGCGGCGACGTCGGCGCAGATCGACGCGCCGTATTCGAGGCCCCGCCTGTCGGGATAGCGCGTCTGCACCGCCAGGACCCACCTGTCGCTGATGGCGAGGCAGTCCCGGTGGGCGCGGCGAAGTCGGGGCCGGTCGGACCGGAGGTGTTGGCGAATCTGGCGAACGCGGCGGGGGCCAGCAGGACGCCACCGGCCAGGATCGTCATCACCGCGAACACCAGTGCCAGACGTGGACGCATGGGAGCGACCTCCAGTGGTGTGGGGTAGGACAGCAGCCGGACCACCCGGGCGGGCCGCGCCGGGGCGGCCCGCCCGGGTGGTCCGCGAGGTCAGCCGGTCTGACCGACCTTGTCGACGACCGTGCGACGCCTCACTCGTCGTGGGGACGCACGCCTGCCGCAGCCGGTACTCGCGCTCCTCCTCGCGGCGGTGCTGGCTGACGAGGTTGGTCGCGATTCCGTACAGCCACGGCCGGGCGTCCGGGTAGGCGGTGTCGTACCGCTCCCGGCGCCGGAACGCCACCAGGAACGTCTCGGCGGCCAGGTCGTCGGCGATCCCCGCACCGAGCCGCCGCGCGAGATAGCGGTGGATGTGCGGCGCGTGCCGGTCGAAGATCCCGGCGAAGCTCTCCGGCTCCCGGACGGACCGCTCGATGACTTCCGCGTCCGTCATCGTGCCGATGTCGACAGTTGTCATTCGTCTTGGACGTTTCATGCACGACCTTCCGCACAGCGCCGGTGAGCCTTCACCTGTCATCCGCACGCCGCCGAGAAAGGGTTCACGGGCCGACGCCGGCGGAAGGAGTCGGCCGGTGCCGGTGGCGCCGGACCTGGCCGGGCTGCCGCTCGGCGTTCGGAAGGACGGGCGGCCGGCGGGGCGGACCGCCGCCTGCGGGCAGGCGCGACCGACGCGGTACGCCTTGGTAGGGTCACCGCATGGCTGACGCGGTCGTGATTCCCGGCGCCAGGTTCGGACCGGGCGCTCCCCTGCTGATGTACGCCGGCGACGTGGCGGAGCAGCGGGGCGCGACGGTGCACCGGCACTCGTGGTCCCAGAAGTTCCCGGCTCCCGACGAGCCCGCGATCGAGGGCTGGGTCGGCGGCCAGGTGGTTCCGCTGATCGACGCCGTGGGTGGCCGCCCGCTGGTGATCGCCAAGTCGCTCGGCACGAACGCGGCGGCGGTCGCCGCCGAGAGGTCCCTGCCCGCCGTGTGGCTCACGCCCCTGCTCACCCTGCCCTGGGTGGCCGATGCCTTGAGTCGTGCGACCGCACCGTGCCTGCTCGTGGGTGGCACCGCCGACCGGGTGTGGGACGGTGACCTCGCCCGCCGGCTGTCGCCCCACGTGCTGGAGGTCGACGGCGCCGACCACGGCATGTACGTTCCCGGTCCGCTCACGGATTCGATCGCGGTGCTCGGCCGGGTCGTCGTTGCCGTGGAGGAGTTCCTCGACGCGATCGGCTGGCCAGGCTAGGACCGGCCCCGCGATCGCCGAGACCCGGGAGGCGGCGGATGTGCGCCGCCAGGCCGACGCAGCCGTCGGGCCGCGCGCAGATCACGCCTCCGCGAGCTCTCGCAGATAGTCGGCCAGTTCGGGGACGGTCGCGAGCACCGACGGAGCGACGCTCGCGTGGATCAGATCGGCCTCCTCGTCACCCCGCTGACCGTCGAGAATGACGACGACGAAGGTGGTCGGCAGCAGCTCGTGGATGCCGCCCCGGCGGGCCGTCGCGGTCATCGCCCGGCACACCCGGGCCATGGCGTGATCGTGTGCCGCCTCGAGCGTCTCCGCCGCCGCCGCGTCCAGGTCGGCATCGGCGCCGACGGACCCGAGGAACTCCTCGCTCAGGCGGCGATACCACGGCCGCATCGCGTCGCTCGCCGCGTCCAGGACGTCCCACCGCCACTCCGACGGCGCGAACCGCGTCGAGAATCCGTCCTCCTGGCGCACCTCGGCCTCGCTGTTGACGGCGAGGGCCGGCGGAAGGATCTGCATGCCGTCGCTGTAGAACAGGTGGAAGGCCGCGGCGTACAACCGCTCGTCCGGATACGCCGCGGCGAGGTCGGACAGACTGCGACATCCGCTGTCGTGCCACGCCGCCTCGAAGGTGTCCCAGTCCACCGACGCACGCTACCGCGAGCCGGCCAGCGAGGCGAGCGGACGCCATCTCGACCGGGAGTGGCAAGGACACCGCTCGGCGACGGCAGCTGCAATCGTCTGCGACAAGGCTCAGCGACGGTTACGAGATCGGCTGGCCGCCCAGACTCCGCCAGTGATCGCCGCAGCGGTCGGCAAGAGGCAGCAAAGGGTCAGGACCAACAGATGCCACGGTCTGATTCCTCCCATGGCGGCAGCGTACGCACCGCCCCCAACACCCCCCCGCCCGAAGCGGAGCACGACTCCGCCGACAGCCGGAACCGTGCGTCCGTTGACAAGGCCCACATCGACGAGGCGGCCCGTGCCAGGATCGCGACGTGCTCCGATCCGTCGAGGTCTCGACCGTCCTCAGCCTCAGCTCGAACTCCCACGACCTCCACTGGCGCGGTCGACTCGAGCTGAGCCTCGACTGCTTCGTGTGCCAACGCACCGGCCGCACGCTGCTGCTCGAGGTAGGAGCGGATCGAGCGGTCTGCACAGGTGACGACAATTTCGGTCAGCACTACTGCGCCGCGCGCATCGCTGCCTTCGACCACAGCAGTCAGGCTGATCAGACCAGTCTGCGTGTGGTGGTGGACTACTGGTGGGCGCCCTTCCACGATGCCAAGCGGGATGAGCCTGCCGCCGCCCTCACCCGGGCCCCCTGGGTCCGGCACCACCTCGGCTACTGCTGCCCCCAGACGGGGAAGTCGGGTGAGTTCACGACCCAGACCAATATCGTCCGGCCCGCGTCCAAGTCCTGCCAGCACTGCTCGGCGCCGCTCACGGTTAGTCGGGATGCGCCACAACTCCGGCTGCTGACCGAGCGATGACCAGGACGGCGAGCGATGCGGACGGCACGCCCAAACTGACGGCCGGCGCTACCCCTCGGCCGGCAAGTCGTGAAACCACCGCCGGGACGACGCGGGCGCCAGCAACAGGCCGACGACGACTGACGCACCAACGATCTGCAGCAGCCCTGACGCATCAGCCTGGGCGATCGCGTAGACGCCGTAGACAGCGCTAAATGTCGAGAGAACGGTTGCCCAGAACCGGGCCCGCCCGCTCCCACGCCACAGGCCGTAGGCCAACGCCAGGAGAAGAACCGCCCCTATCAACCCGGTGGCCAGGGCGGGACCACCCGCAAAGATCATCGTCGCCGGAAGCACGGCTCCCACGAGCAGAATCACCGAGGCGGCGGCAACCGGCACAGGAACCCGTCGCCGGCTCTGCTCGATCATCGGCTCATGGTAGGCAGGGTTCGCCCCGCCCACCAGCCCGCTTCGACCGGGCGCCGAGTCGCATGCCAACGGAGCACCTGACCCGCCTGGTTAGAACCAACAGCGTCAGGAGCTGGCAGTGCCGGCATTCCGCACAGTCGCTCCGGTGCGCCTGTGCCGTCGACGGCTGAGGTCGTTCAGCGCCTGGCAGCGCCCGAGGACGGCCGCAGGCTGCCCGCAGGGTAAGCCGCAGGCGCGTTGCGCCGCGCTGGTCATGCCTGGCAGCCGCCACGAGATCGAGGACACCTACGCCCTGCCCTGAGATCGCAGGGGGGCATACCAGGGGGGATGCGTCCTACGCTGCGTTCCGGTGATCATCGTCGTGCCGCGAGTGCGCGGCCCACGCCTCGGCGCATCCGTCTCGATGCGCCAGGAAGGCGCTGCAAGCGAAGCACCTCATGAGGCGTCAGC
>NZ_JBSGDY010000039.1:0-43505 GCF_053602615.1 Micromonospora sp. NPDC004336 | reverse complement strand
CACCGAACGCCATCAGCAGTGGCAGCGCGACTGGTCCTCCTGGCACAGCCCGAACGATCCGCACGTGGCCGCGCCGACCGGCTACGCCCGGCTGGATCCGACCCGGTGGGACCTCGACCGTCCGGTCCCGGTCGACGATCCGGCACCGTGGGAAGCCGGTCGACCCGACCCGGGCCGGCCGGCCGAGTGGGATCGGCGGCCGGACTGGGGCCAGCCGGCCGAGTGGGGCGGGCGGTCCGAGTGGGACGGGTCCGCGCCGGTCTCGGGCGGGCGGTCCGAGTGGGAGGTGTCCGCGCCGGTCTCGGGCGGACGGCCCGAGTGGGACGTGTCCGCGCCGGTGTCGGGCGGACGGCCCGGGTCGGATACCGCGCCGGTCCCGGGCGGGGCGACAGCCGGCTCCTCGGCGGGGGAGGAGGCCGACGAGCGGCCGACCGACGCCGTCACCGACGTCCGCGCCGAGGCGGTCGAGGACCGGCCCGCCGAGGAGGACGACCGTCCCCGGCCGGCGGCGGGCGGGGAGCGCCCGCAGGGCTGACCACAGCGGTGCGGCCCGGGTCCGCAGCCGCCTATGCTGGCCGGTGGAGATCCCGCCTCCGCCGGCCGGCCCGCCCCGACCCGGCCGCCGCGCCGGCCGGACCGCGCCGCCGTGGCGGTCCCGCCGCGCTTCCCGTCTCTACCTCGTCAGGAGCCCGTCCGACATGACGCAGTCCCCCGCCGTGCGCGCCGCCGGCCGGTCCGGTCCCGTCCGCATCGGCGAGCGAGCCGCCCGTACCCTCGTCACCGAGCTCGCCCGGATGAACGACCCGAAGGCCGCCCTGCTGGTCGGCGCGGCACCGCAGTCCGCGGTCCTGGCCGCGGCGATCGACGCGCTGCTGCCCGGCGACACCCTCACGCTGGTGCCCGCCGGGGCGACCAGCCCCGGGGCGCTGCGGGAGCACGTCAACGCCCAGGGCCGCTGGGTCGCCGACCGGGTCCGCGTGGTCGACACGCTCGCCGAGGCCGAGCCCGCCGCGGTGGTGATCGCCGGGGAGCCGTTCACGGGCACGGCCGACGAGACCCGGGGCGCCGTCGAGGGCCTGGCGAAGTACCTCGCCGACGGCGCGGTGCTCAGCGTGGCGACGACCGCCACGCCGGGGCGTACGGCGGGCGCCGCCGCCGAGCTGGACCGGCAGGGCGCGCTGTACGGCGTCGGCGCCGACCTGGTGCTGCGCAACACCCCGCCGCTGCGGGTCTACCGGCTCCGCTTCACCCCGGCCGACGCCGCCTCGGCGGCCCGGCTGGCCCCGGCGCACCGCCCGTCGAGCGTGCCGCTGACCCGCGGCATGCACATCGACTCCAACGGGGTGGCCGCCGCCGGCATCACGCTCGGCCTGGCCGCGCTGGCCCGGCTCGCCCGGCCGAAGTCGAAGCTCTGGCTGCTTCCCGCCGTGGCCGCCGCCCCGGTCGCCGCCTTCTTCCGGGACCCGGAGCGCGATGTGCCGGAGGACCCGTCGGCGGTGGTCGCCGCGGCGGACGGGCAGGTGCTGTCGGTGCAGCGACTGCACGACGAGCGCTTCGGCGAGGGCGAGTGGCTGCGGATCGCCGTGTTCCTGTCGGTGCTGGACGTGCACGTCAACCGCGCCCCGGTGGCCGGCAAGGTGGTCGACTACTTCGTCGCCGACGGCGGCTTCGCCAACGCGATGAAGCCGGCGGCGGAGCACAACGTGGCCGCGTACACGGTGCTGGACACCGCGCACGGCACGGTGGTGGTGGCGCAGCGCACCGGGCTGATCGCCCGGCGGATCGTGCAGCGGGCGCCGATCGGTGCGCTGCTGGCCCGGGGCGAGCGGTTCGGCCTGATCCGGTTCGGCTCGCGCACCGACGTCTACCTGCCGGCCGACGCCGCCGAGCCGCTGGTCGGGCCCGGCGACAAGGTGGTCGGCGGCTCGACCGTCATCGCCCGCTGGCGCTGAGCACACGAAAAGGGGCGCCGCGCGATCGCGCGGCGCCCCTTTCGCGTACGTGCGTCAGGCGGTGTGGCGCTGGCGGAGCCAGAGCACCGGGCCGCTGACCAGGTAGCCGACCACGATCAGGGCGAAGGTGAGCCGGATGTCGATCAGCGCGCCGATCACCGGGGCCAGCCACAGCCACGGCGGCAGCTTGACCAGGCGGGCCAGCTTCGCGTACGGGAAGCTGGAGACCATGGCGAAGGCGAGCAGCGCCACGCCGGCGACCTGGACCGTGCCCGGCACCGGCAGCCCGATGGCCACGGTCAGGGCCAGGACGGCGGCGGCCATCGTGGTGGGCACGCCGCAGAAGAACCGGCCGTCCTTCGGCGAGACGTTGAACCGGGCGAGCCGGATGGCCGCGCAGGCCGCGACGAGGGCGCACGCCACCGCCGCCGCCGGGGTGGAGACCGAACCGGCCAGCGAGGCGTAGACCACCACGGGTGCGGCCAGGCCGAACGAGCACATGTCGGCCAGCGAGTCCATCTGCGCGCCGAACGGGCTGGCCACGCCGAACCTGCGGGCGAGCGCGCCGTCGAGACCGTCGAAGACGACGCAGGCGATCAGGCAGAGCGCGGCGACCCGCACCTCGCCCCGCATGGCCAGGAAGATCGCCAGCATGCCGAGCATCAGGCTGCTGAGGGTGCACGCGTTGACCACCGCGAACTTCATCCGGCGGGCGAGCGTCCGCTCACCGGGGAGCAGCGGGATCGACATGGCCGGCTCGTCGACGGGGGCCGCGGGCGCGAGGGCGGGGCTGACCGGGACGATCGCCTCGACCTCGGCCCGCTGGAACCGGCTCGGGCCGTAACGGCGACGCGGCCGGTCGGCGTAGCGGTGCTCGGGCAGCGACAGGTCGCCGGCACCGCGCAGGTCGTCGTCGCGGCGACCCACCCGGACCAGCAGTACCTGCCGGGCGAACGTGCTGCTGCGGCGCAGCGGGCCCGCCCAGCGCCGCCCTGCGGGACGCGGACTGTCAGTGGTACGACGCCGGCGCCATGGGGCTCTCGGCACGTTTCCTCCATCACCGGATCGGCTGGCCGCCGCGAAGGCGGGTGTCCGGCTGTCTCGTGCCGGACCTTTCTGGCCCGGCAGCCGTTTTGCGGAGTACACCATCGCATAGGGGGGTGGGGATTGGCGATAGCTGCCGGCGGTACTCATATCTCCTGAAACCGCGCGAACCGCTCGCTTATTCCCATCCCGGGCTCCATCGCCCGTTTCCTCCACCAACCCCACATCGAATGTACCGGACGCTTCCACCACCGGCTCGGCGAGCGGGTGGCGGCTGCCCCGATGTCCGGTTACGGACCGTCGCGACGGGCCGGCTGTGACCGTGTGGCGATGCCACTGCTCAACCCCTGTCGAGCCGCCCTCATGGATGGGGCAGGAGGGAAAGGCCAAGGGCGCCGTGGTCGGGGGCTATGGGGCCGGGGTCAGCGGGGCGGCGGGTGGTCAGCGGGGCGGGCGGTTTAGCGCCAGGGCGGCGATCTCCGTGAGCGGGAGGCCGGCGAGGCGCTCCGGGGTGAACCAGTCGGCCCGGGCGGTGGAGCCCCCGGCCAGCTCGGTCACCCGCGGCTCGGTCGGCGCGTCGACCGCCACCCGGTAGACCACCCGGATGCCGTGCCAGTCCAGCGGGCGCCCCTCCGGCCCCCGGGCGGCCGGGTTGTGCAGGTTGTCCACGCCGACCAGCTCGACCACCCGCCCGAGCTGGCCCGACTCCTCGACCAGCTCGCGCAGCAGCGCGGCCTCCGGCTGTTCGCCGTGGTCCGTGCCCCCGCCGGGCAGGTGCCACCGGCCGGCGCCGGGATAGCCGTCGGCGATCATGGCGAGCAGCACCCGCCCGGCCGGGTCGGTCACGAGCCCGTACGCCCCGAAGCGCTGCCGCCGGTCGGGGTGCGGCGGGTCGGCCTGCTCGCGGGGCAGCGACCGGGGCAGGCCCGCCGGCAGGGGCACGACGGGGACCCCGAGCAGCTCGGCGGTGAACGGCATCAGCGGCACCGCCGCCGCCTCGTCCAGGGTGAACCAGGCCGCCTCGTCGGTGCCGCCGGACCGCTCCGGACGCGGTTCGCCGCCGCGCGCCGTCACGTCGAAGACGACGCGGTCGGTGTGCACCGCCACGGCGGCGTCGCGGAACGTGGTCACGTCGGCGAGCACGGCCCGCAGGCCGGTCACCTCGATGGCGAGCCCCGTCTCCTCGGCGAACTCGCGGACCACGGCGTGCGCGGGATCCTCCGCGTGCTCCAGCCCGCCGCCGGGCAGCTGCCAGACCCCCGGGTACGGGCACGAGGCCGAGCCCCGGGCCAGCAGCACCCGCCCGCCCGGGCCCCGACACACCCCGTACGCCCCGACCCGCCGCCGTCGCTCCACCCGCCGCACTCCCCCGCCCGCGCCGACCCGCTCACGTCGATCATGAGGTTAGCGGCAGCCGGCGCGGCGTGCCGGCCGGTCAACTTCCTGATCACGCGGGGTGGGTCACGCCAGGCGGGCGGCCTGGACGGCCTCCGCCGTCACCTCGGTCAGCCGGTCGACGGGGAGAGCGCCCAGCTCGTCCCGGCCGAACCAGCGGGCCTCGCAGGTGGAGCCGCCGACGTCGGCGACGGTGGGCGGGGCGGGCTTGTCGACCACGACCCGGTAGAAGGCGCGGACGCCGTGCCAGTCGATCGGGTAGCCCTCCGGGCCCAGGGACGCCGCGTCCCGGTGGCTGGCCACGCCGAGCAGCTCGACGAGGCGGCCGGTCTGCCCGGTCTCCTCGACCAGCTCGCGGATCAGGGCCGCCCCCGGCTGCTCGCCGTAGTCGGTGCCGCCGCCCGGGAGGTGCCAGCAGCCCGCGCCCGGGTAGCCGTCGGAGACCCGGGTGAGCAGCACCCGCCCGGCCGGATCGGTCACCACCGCGTACGCGGCGAAGCGCTGGGCCCGGTGCAGCCCGTCGGGGCCGGGGACGGCGTAGAACGAGGGAAACTCCGGCGGCTCGTCCGGGACGATGTCGGCGGACGAGGCGGGCAGCCCGAGGGCGCGCGCGGTGAACGACCGCAGCGGCAGCTCCCGCGCCTCCTCGGGGGTGAACCAGCGGGCCAGGTCGGTCGGCCGGTCGACGCGGTCGGTGAGCGTCCCGCCCCGGACGGAGACGTGGTAGACGAGGCGGTCGGTGTGGATGGTGATGCCCCGGTCCGGCAGCGCCCGCATGTCGGCCAGCACGTCGTGCAGGCCGTCGACGGTCACGGAGAGGCCGGTCTCGGCGGCCGTCTCGCGGACGACGGTGTGGTGCGGGTCCTCACCGTGATCGACCGCCCCGCCGGGCAGCGACCACGTGCCGGGGGTGCCGGAGCGCTCCGATGCGCGGACCAGCAACACTCGGCCGACTGAATCAGCACAAACTGCGTATGCCGCGATTTTGCGGAGCGGCTCCAGCATGGTGGTCACGGGGCCAAATTCTCCCCGGCCCGGGTTACCTGCATCGAAAAGAGTCAGATTCCTGACTCAAGTATCGCGACTCAGGGGCAGGTCAGGGTAAGGCTCCGGGCGGTCACCGAGGCCGGCCGGGCCGCCGGCGCGGATGGTGGAGGCATGACTTCCACCGCCCCTTCCCAGCCCCCGTACAAGCAACTCCGCCGCCCCGTCACGGACCGGATGGTCGCCGGTGTGGCCAGCGGCCTCGGCCGCTACTTCGCCGTCGACCCCACGCTCGTCCGGGTGGTCTTCGCGGTCACCGGCCTGCTCACGGGCGGGCTCGCGCTGCTCGCGTACCCGATCATGTGGTTCCTGATGCCCGAGGAGCCGGCGGACGCCCCCGCCTGGCCGCACCCGGCGCCGGCCGCGCCGCCGACGGCGACGCAGCCGACGGTCGCGCAGCCCACGCCGCCGGCCTACCCGCCGGCGGCGTGAGGGCCGGTCGTCACTCCCACTCGATGGTGCCCGGCGGCTTGCTCGTCACGTCCAGCACCACCCGGTTGACCTCGGCGACCTCGTTGGTGATCCGGGTGGAGATCCGGGCCACCACCTCGTAGGGCAGCCGGGACCAGTCGGCGGTCATCGCGTCCTCGCTGGAGACCGGCCGCAGCACCACGGGGTGCCCGTAGCTGCGGCCGTCGCCCTGGACCCCGACGCTGCGCACGTCGGCCAGGAGCACCACCGGGAACTGCCAGACGCCCCGGTCCAGGCCGGCGGCGGTGAGCTCCTCCCGGGCGATCAGGTCGGCCTGACGAAGCAGGTCGAGGCGCTCCCGGTCGACCGCGCCGATGATCCGGATGGCCAGACCGGGGCCCGGGAACGGGTGCCGCCAGACCATCGCCTCGGGCAGGCCGAGCTGGAGGCCGAGCGTGCGGACCTCGTCCTTGAACAGCGTGCGCAGCGGCTCGACCAGGGCGAACTTCAGGTCCTCCGGCAGGCCGCCGACGTTGTGGTGGCTCTTGATGTTGGCGGTGCCGGTGCCGCCGCCGGACTCGACCACGTCCGGGTAGAGGGTGCCCTGCACCAGGAACTCGACGTCGCCGTGCGCGGCGATCTCCCGCGCGGCGGCCTCGAAGACCCGGATGAACTCACGGCCGATGATCTTCCGCTTCTGCTCCGGGTCGGTCACCCCGGCCAGCGCGCCCAGGAACCGCTCCTGCGCGTCGACCACCTTGAGCTTGATGCCGGTGGCGGCGACGTAGTCCTTCTCCACCTGCTCGGCCTCGCCGGCCCGCAGCAGGCCGTGGTCGACGAAGACGCAGGTGAGCTGGTCGCCGACCGCCCGGTGCACCAGCGCGGCGGCGACGGCCGAGTCGACCCCGCCGCTCAGGCCGCAGATGACCTCCTTGTCGCCGACCTGCTCGCGGATCCGGGCGACCTGCTCGTCGATGATGTTCTCGGGCGTCCAGGTCGGCTCGATGCCCGCGATGTCGTAGAGGAAGCGGCGCAGCATCTCCTGGCCGTGCGCGGTGTGCCCGACCTCCGGGTGGAACTGCACGCCGGCCCGCCGGCCGGTCAGGTCCTCGAACGCGGCGACCGGCGCGCCCGCCGACTCGGCGGTGACCGTAAAGCCCGCCGGGGCCTCGGTCACGCAGTCGCCGTGGCTCATCCACACCGGCAGGTCGGCCGGCAGGTCGCGGAGCAGCACGCCGGGTTCGAGCAGGCGGGGGCGCAGCGGGGTGCCGCCGTACTCGCGGTTGCCGGTGCGCGCCACCGTGCCGCCGAGCGCCTGGGCCATCGCCTGGAAGCCGTAGCAGATGCCGAAGACCGGCACCCCCGAGTCGAACATGCCGGCGTCGATCTGCGGGGCGTCCGGCGCGTAGACGCTGGACGGACCGCCGGAGAGGATGATGGCGGCCGGGTCCTTTGCCAGCATCTCGGCGACCGGCATCGAGTGCGGCACGATCTCCGAGTAGACGTTGGCCTCGCGCACCCGGCGCGCGATGAGCTGGGCGTACTGGGCTCCGAAGTCCACCACGAGGACGGGGCGAGGCGTGCTCATGTGCAGAAAGCCTACCGACCGTCACCCCCGCTCCCCCCACGCCCCGCCACACTCGCCCCGCCCTCGCCCTCACCCGCGCGCGATCTTGCACTTCCTGCCCCGACAAACCACGCGAAAGGCGCATATCGAGGGCCGAAAGTGCAAGATCGACGGCGAGGGTGGGGGCGCGGGGGGGGTGGGGAGGGGGGTTAGGGGTGGAGGGCGGCGGGGGCGGTGGGGGGGACTGCGGGGTGGTGGGGTGGGATCGGGTCCAGGCGGCGGTAGGGGGAGCCCAGCGGGGGTCTGGGGTCCTCGTCGCCCTTGTTGGGCCAGAAGGACATCGCGCGTTCCGCCTGGGCGGTGATGGTGAGCGACGGATTGACCCCGAGGTTCGCCGAGACCGCCGCGCCGTCGACCACGTGCAGCCCGGGGTGACCGTGGACGCGGTGCCACGGGTCGATCACGCCCTCGGCCGGGGTGACGCCGATGACCGCCCCGCCGAGGATGTGCGCGGTCACCGGGATGTCGAACGGCTCGGTCAGCGCGCCGCCGGGCGTACCGCCGATCTCCTCGGCGAGCAGCCGGACCGCCTGGTTGCCCGCCGGGATCCAGGTCGGGTTGGGCGCGCCGTGCCCCGGCCCGGAGACCAGGCGCCGGCCGAGCGGGCCACGCCGGAGCCGGGTCGTCAGCGAGTTGTCCACCGACTGCATGACCAGGGCGATCACCGTACGCTCCGACCAGCCGCGCACCGAGAGCATCCGCGCCGCCAGCCCGGGCTGGCGCAGCAGCGCGCCCAGCCAGCGGCGCACCCGGCGCGGCCCGCCGTCGACCAGCAGCGACTGGAGCAGGCCCATCGCGTTGGAGCCCCGCCCGTAGCGGACCGGCTCGATGTGGGTCTGCGGGTCGGGGTGGAACGAGCTGGTGATCGCCACCCCCTCGGTGAGGTCGAGCCCCTCGGCGCGGGCCCGCCGCCGGGGCACCGAGGCGCCGAGGATCGCCTCCGAGTTGGTCCGGGTCAGCTCGCCCAGGCGGGGCGAGAGCGCGGGCAGCGCGCCCGTCGCCTTCATCTCGTGCAGCAGCCGCTGGGTGCCGAGCGCGCCGGCCGCGAAGACCACCTGATCGGCGTGGACCACCTGGCGTCGGCGGCGCAGCCAGGCGCCGGTACGCACGGTGTGCACCTCGTACCCGCCGCCCTCGGCGGGGCGCACGGCGGTCACCGTGGTCAGCGGGTGCACCACCGCGCCGAGCCGCTCGGCCAGCCACAGGTAGTTCTTGACCAGCGTGTTCTTCGCGCCGTGCCGGCAGCCCGTCATGCAGCCGCCGCAGTGCGTGCAGCCCGTACGCTCCGGGCCGGCGCCGCCGAAGTACGGGTCGGCGACCCGCCGGCCGGGCATCCCGATGTGCACGCCCACCGGGGTGGAGTGGAAGGTGTGCCCGACCCCCATCCGCTCGGCGACCGCCCGCATCGCCCGGTCCGCCCGGGTCGCGACCGGGTACGTGGTGACGCCGAGCATCCGCTTGGCCTGGTCGTAGTGGCGGGCCAGCTCGGCACGCCAGTCGGTGACGTCCCGCCACTGCGGGTCGGCGTAGAAGGCGTCCAGCGGCTCGTAGAGCGTGTTCGCGTAGACCAGCGAGCCGCCACCCACCCCGGCCCCGGAGAGCACCAGCACGCCGCCGCCGGCCCGCCGGTCGGCCGCCCGGAGCAGGGTGAGCCGCTGGAGCCCGTAGCAGCCGAGGCGGGGCGCCCAGAGGAACCGGCGCAGCCGCCAGGAGGTCTCGGGGAACTCGTCGTCGGCGAAGCGCCGGCCCGCCTCCAGCACCCCGACCGAGTAGCCCTTCTCGGCCAGCCGGAGCGCCGTGACGCTGCCGCCGAAGCCGGACCCGATGACGACCACGTCGTACCGCATGCACGCATCATTACCGGTCGGTAGCCATCGCGCCAGCACGGGTTTCGCGCGATCATGCTCCGGTCCGTCGATCCGGGCGCGCCCACCCGAACCCGGGCCCGGCGTCCGAACGTTGTCTCACACGGGGGTGTCGCCATGGCTCAGGGGACAGGAGCGCAACGCCCGAGGTGGGTGCTGGGGCTGGTCGCCCTCGCGGTGGTGGCGCTGGTCGCCGTCGGCGCGCTGGTGGTCACCCGGCTCGTCGGCGACGACGGGCCACGGCGGCCCGGCCCGACCGCCGCCACCGGCACGCCCGGCCCGAGCGCCACCCCCAGCCCCAGTCCGAGCCCCACGACGCCGCCGGGCGCCGGCATCACCGGCCCGCTCAACCTCCTGCTGGTCGGCGTGGACACCCGGGTCAGCGTGCCCGGCTGGGAGCCGCACGGCGACGCCGTGCTGGTGGTCCACGTGCCGAAGGGCCTCGACCGGGCGTACCTCTTCTCCCTCCCCCGCGACCTGCTGGTCGACATCCCGGCCTTCCCCAAGGCCGGCTACCGCGGCGGCAGGACCAAGCTCACCCACGCGATGAGCTACGGCAGCCGGGTGCCCGGCAAGCCCAAGCAGCCGAGCACCGCCCAGGGGTACGAGCTGCTGCGCAGCACGGTCAGCGGTTACACCGGGCTGCGCATCGACGCCGGCGCGGTGCTCACCTTCAACGGCTTCGACAAGCTCGTGGACCAGCTCGGCGGGGTGGACCTCTACGTCGACCAGCGGGTCGTCTCGCTGCACCGCCGCCCCGACGGCCGGCACCGGGAGCCCGCGCCGGGCGGCGGGGGCTACGTCGGGCCGCAGATGGTGTACGAGAAGGGCGAGCGGCACCTCACCGGCTGGCAGGCGCTGGACTACGCCCGCCAGCGCTACATCACCGGCGGCGACTACGCCCGGCAGCGCCACCAGCAGCAGCTCGTCAAGGCGCTGGTGACCAAGATCCTCGACGAGGACCTGGCCCGGCAGCCGGAGCGCGTCCAGCAGGTCGCCGACGCCCTCGGCGACACGCTGGTCTACGCCGGCGGGCCGCGGATCGTCGACGTCGCGTACGCCCTCGGCGGGCTCTCGCCGGACCGGTTCGTGCTGGTGGGCCTGCCCGGCGAGGGGGTGGGCAAGGGCAGCGCCTACCGGGGCGAGCAGCTCGAACCGACCGGCCGGAAGTTCCTCACCGAGCTGCGCGCCGGCCGGGCGGACGCGTACCTCGCCGCCCACCCGGAGCTGCGCGTCAAGGGCTGACCGCGGTCACCGGCGCTCGGGCCGGGCGGGGCGCTCGGTGCCGCGCAGCCAGGCGTCGAAGAGGTCGTCGAGCTGCTTGCCCGAGATCCGCTCGGCCAGCGCGACGAACTCGGTCGTGGTGGCGTTGGCGTCGCGCTTCTGCGCCGCCCACGTCTTCAGGATCTCGAAGAACTTCTTGTCGCCCACGGCCACCCGCAGCGCGTGCACGGTCATTCCGCCCCGCTGGTAGACCGACTCGCTGAACAGGTTCGCCACCCCCGGATCGCCAGGCGGGGTCCGCCACACCTGCCCGGACGAGCCCGCGTACCGGGCGTCGAACGCCTGCTGGGCCGTGCGCCCGCCGTCGTGCTCGGCCCAGAGCCACTCGGCGTACGTGGCCAGCCCCTCGTTGAGCCAGATGTCCTGCCAGCGGGCCAGCGACACACTGTTGCCGAACCACTGGTGGGCCAGCTCGTGGGCGACGACCCCGGTGTTGTCGCCGCCGGAGAAGAAGGCCGCCGAGTAGACCGGCCGGCTCTGCGTCTCCAGCGCGTACCGGATCCGGGCGTCGGAGATGACCACGCCGCCGTACGACCCGAACGGGTACGGCCCGAAGACGGTCTCCAGGTAGTCGGCCACCTCGACCGTGTCGGCGATCGACCGGTCCGCCGCGCCCTCGGGCAGGCCGGTGGTGACCGCGTGGAACACCGGCCGTCCCTTGTGCTCGCCCTCGGTGATCCGGAACCTCCCGATGACCACGGTGCTGAGGTAGCTCGCCATCGGGTCGCGCTCGGACCACTTCCAGGTGGTCCAGTCGCCGGCCGTGCTCCGCCCCGCCGGCACGCCGTTGCTGACCGCCGTCAGTCCCTTCGGGACGGTGATCTCGAAGTCGTAGGTGGCCTTGTCCGACGGGTGGTCGTTGACGGGGAACCAGGTGCTCGCCGACTCGGGCTGGCCGAGGGCGATCGCGCCGTCGTCGGTGTGCAGGAAGCCGCCGACGCCGAGGGTCTCGTTGCGCAGCGGCTCCGGCACGCCCTCGTACGCGACCTCGGCGACGAAGCCGTTGCCCGCGATCAGGCCGGTGGCCGGCGTGACCACCAGTTCGTCGTCCTTGCGGCTGTGCCTGGCCGGGGCGCCGTCCACGGTCACCGACCGGACGGTCAGGCCGGCCAGGTCCAGGTTGAACGAGGACAGGTCGGCGGTCGCGGCCGCCTGCACGGTGGTGGTGCCGGTGAGCCGGTCCTTCTCCGGGTCGTAGCGGACCTTGATCGCGTAGCGGCTGACGTCGTACCCCCCGTTGCCGTAGGTCGGGAAGTATCCGTCGCCGGCGCCGGCCGCCCCGGGCTTGAACTGGCGGCCCGCGCCCGGCGACGCGGCGGTGGCGGTGGCGGTGGCCCGCTCCGGGGCCGGCTCGTCGGCCGACCCGCACCCGGTCAGCCCGAGCGTCCCGCCGAGCAGCAGGCCGGTGCCCGCGCGCAGAACCCGCCGCGACAGCGTCATCGCCTCGTCCCCTCCCCTGCCTAGCCGGCCGTCCGCGCGGCGGGCCGCCGCCCGTGCCGCGCCCGCCGGACCCCGCCCGCCGCCGGACGACGGCGCCGGGTCGTGCCCCCGGCCGGTCCGCGGCAGCCTACCGAGTGCGCCCCGGAGCCGGCGGCAGGGCGGTCCGGGCGCGGGCGCGTCAGGGCAGGGCGGGCGCGGTGCGGCCGGCGAGCCAGGCGTCGAAGAGCGGGCGCAGGGACCGCCCCGAGACCCGTTCGGCGAGCACGACCAGGTCCTCGGTGGTGGCGTTGCCGTCCCGCCGCTCGGCCGTCCAGGTGCGCAGGACGCGGAAGAACGCGTCGTCGCCGACCGTGCGGCGCAGCGCGTGCACGGTGAGCGCCCCGCGCTTGTAGACGGCCGTGCCGAACAACCCCGACCGGCCGGGGTCGACGACCGGGCGGGACCAGTCGGTGGCGGCGTACTCCAGCTCGAAGTTGCGCTGGGCGGTGCGGCCGCCGTCGTGCTCCTCCCACAGCCACTCCGCGTAGCTGGCGAAGCCCTCGTTGAGCCAGATGTCGCGCCACCGGCTCAGCGCCACGCTGTTGCCGAACCACTGGTGCGCCAGCTCGTGCGCGACCACGCCGGGGTTGGGGCGTCCACCGCGGAAGAAGCCCGGCCCGTAGACCGGTCGGGACTGGGTCTCCAGCGCGTAGCCGACCCGGGCGTCGGTGACCACGATCCCGCCGTACGAGTCGAACGGGTACGGCCCGAACCGGCCGGCCAGGAAGTCGGCGATCTCGCCGGTGCGGGCCAGCGAGGCGGCCTCCGGCCCGTCCGCCGGCAGGCTCGCCGGCACCGCCGTGACGATCGGCCGGCCGGCGTGCGTGCCGGTCCGCACCCGGTAGTCGCCGATGACCAGGGTCGTCAGGTAGCTCGCCATCGGCGCCCGCTCGGCCCACCGCCAGGTCGTCCAGCCGTCGGCGCTCGTCCGCTCCCCCGGCACCCCGTTGCTCAGCGCGGCCAGCCCCGCCGGGACGGTCACCTCGATGTCGTACGTGGCCTTGTCGGACGGGTGGTCGTTGACCGGGAACCAGGTGGCCGCCGACCACGGCTGCCCGAGCGCGATCGCGCCGTCGTCGGTGTGCAGGAAGCCGCCGCTGCCGAGCTGCCCGTCGGCCCGCGCCGACGGCACGCCCGAGTAGTCCACCTCGACGGCGAACCGGGCGCCCCGGGCGAGGCCGTCGCGCGGGGTGACCACCAGCTCGTCGCCGTCGCGGGCGGACCGGGCCGGCGCGCCGTCGACGCTGACCCGCGACACGTCCAGCCCGGCGAGGTCCAGGTTGAACCGGGACAGCGGCGCGGTGGCGGTGGCGGTGACGACGGCCCGGCCGGTCAGCCGGTCGCCGGGCGGGTCGTAGCGGACGGCGAGGCGGTAGTTGTCCACGTCGTAGCCGCCGTTGCCGGCCCCAGGCACGTACGGGTCGGCGAGGTCGGCCGCCCCCGGCCGGAACTCGCCCCGCTCGCCGCCGCCGGTGCAGGAGGTGAACGTCAGCGCCGCGACGAGGGCGACGGCGAGCCTGGGGCGGATCCGACGGCGGGTACGACGCACCGGCCGAGCCTATCGGCGCGGCCGGTGCGGGTGGTGCCGCTTGCGCAGGTCAGCGGTCGAGGACCAGGCCGACCTTCTGGAACTCCTTCAGGTCGCGGTAGCCGCACTTGGCCATCGCGCGGCGCAGCCCGCCGAAGAGGTTGAGCTGGCCGTCCGGCTCGTCGGCCGGGCCGAAGAGGAGCTGCTCCATCGAGCCGAGCGGCTCGCCGGCCGCCTCGAACGCGCCGCGCGGCAGCGACGGGTGGCTGGCGGCGGAGTGCCACCAGGCACCGCCGGCCGGCGCCTCCGCGCAGAGCGACAGCGGCTCGCCGAGCATCACCGCGTCCGCGCCGCAGCCGAGGGCCTTCGCGATGTCGCCGGAGGTCTCGATGTCGCCGTCGGCGATCAGGTGCACGTACCGGCCGCCGGTCTCGTCGAGGTAGTC
This sequence comes from Micromonospora sp. NPDC004336, assembly GCF_053602615.1. Classification (NCBI taxonomy): domain Bacteria; kingdom Bacillati; phylum Actinomycetota; class Actinomycetes; order Micromonosporales; family Micromonosporaceae; genus Micromonospora; species Micromonospora sp. NPDC004336. Next base: position 29,431 of record NZ_JBSGDY010000039.1, on the reverse strand, counting down.
CCGGCGGGCCGCCGCCGCGTCGGCGATCGCGGTCGCCATCGGCACCCGGATGCCGAGCACCGAGTCGGTGGTGGACCACTCGTCGCCGCCGATGCCGACGATCACGCCCGCCGCGCCGGTGCGCATCAGGTGCAGCGCCGTCTTGTAGTCGGTGCAGCCGCCGACGACGACCGGGAGGTCGAGGTCGGCGATGAACTCCTTGAGGTTGAGCGGCTCCTCGGTGGTCGAGACGTGCTCGGCCGAGACGATGGTGCCCTGGATGACCAGGATGTCCACGCCGGCGTCGAGGATCACCGGGGCCAGCGCCAGGGTGTGCTGCGGGCTGACCCGCACCGCCACCGTCCCGCCGCCGGCCCGCAGCTCGCGGACCCGCTCGGCGATCAGGTCGGGACGGATCGGCTCCGCGTAGACCTCCTGGAGCCGCTTGGTGGTGCGGGCGTCCTCGTCGAGCGCGGCCAGCTCCTCCAGGACCTTGGCCGGGTTCTCGTAGCGGGTCCAGAGGCCCTCGACGTTGAGCACGCCGAGGCCGCCGAGCTGGCCGAGCCGGACGGCGGACGCGGGGCTCATCGTCGCGTCCGAGGGGTGCCCGACGCAGGGGATGCCGAACTGGTAGGCGTCGAGCTGCCAGGCGGTGGAGACGTCGTCGACGTCCCTGGTCCGGCGGCTCGGCACGATGGCGATGTCGTCCAGGTGGTAGCCGCGCTGCGCGGTCTTGCCCAGCCCGATCTCGACCACGTCACGCATGGGGGACTCCAGGTGGTTGGGGGTGGTGGGTCAGCGGGAGTGGTAGTTGGGCGCCTCGACGGTCATCTGGATGTCGTGCGGGTGGCTCTCCTTGAGCCCGGCCGCGGTGATCCGGATGAGCTGGCCCCGGCGGTGCAGCTCGGGGATGCTCTCCGCGCCGACGTACCCCATCGCGGCGCGCAGCCCGCCGATGAGCTGGTGGGCGACCGCGGACAGCGGCCCGCGGTAGGGCACCTGACCCTCGACGCCCTCGGGGACCAGCTTGTCCTCGGCGAGCACGTCCTGCTGGAAGTAGCGGTCCTTGGAGTAGGACTTGGCCTGCCCCCGGGACTGCATCGCGCCGAGCGAACCCATGCCCCGGTAGGCCTTGTACTGCTTGCCGTTGATGAAGATCAGCTCGCCGGGGCTCTCCTCGCAGCCGGCCAGCAGGCTGCCGAGCATCACCGTGTCGGCGCCGGCGACCAGCGCCTTGGCGATGTCGCCCGAGTATTGGATGCCGCCGTCGCCGATCACCGGGACGCCGGCCGGCCGCGCGGCCCGCGCGGCCTCCATGATCGCGGTGATCTGCGGTACGCCCACCCCGGCCACGATCCGGGTGGTGCAGATCGCCCCCGGGCCGACGCCGACCTTCACGCCGTCGGCGCCCGCCTCGACCAGCGCCCGCGCGCCGGCGTAGGTGGCGACGTTGCCGCCGACGATGTCGATCGTCACGTCCTTCTTGAGCTGGCGGACCATGTCCAGCACGGCCCGCTGGTGGCCGTGCGCGGTGTCCACGATCAGCACGTCGACGCCCGCGTCGACAAGCGTCCTGGCCCGCTTGTACGCGTCGTCGCCCACCCCGACGGCGGCGGCGACCCGCAGCCGGCCGGCGTCGTCCTTGGTCGCGTTCGGGTACTGCTCGCTCTTGGTGAAGTCCTTGACGGTGATCAGCCCGCGCAGCTTGCCCGACCCGTCGACGATCGGCAGCTTCTCGACCTTGTGCTGGCGCAGCAGGCCGAGGGCGTCGTCCTTGCTGACCCCGACCGGGGCGGTGACCAGCGGGGTGCGGGTCATGATCTGGTGGACCGGGGTGGCCGGGTCGGAGACGAAGCGCATGTCGCGGTTGGTGACGATGCCGACCAACTGGCCCTCGCCGTCCACCACCGGCACTCCGGAGATGCGGTAGCGCCCGCAGAGCGCGTCGACGTCGCGCAGCGTGTCGTCGGGGCTGGCGGTCACCGGGTTGGTGATCATGCCGGACTCGGAGCGCTTCACCAGGTCGACCTGGAGCGCCTGGTCCTCCAGGGAGAGGTTGCGGTGCAGCACGCCGATGCCGCCCTGACGGGCCATCGCGATGGCCATCCGCCCCTCGGTCACCGTGTCCATGGCGCTGGACAGCAGCGGGATGCTCAGGTTGATGTTGCGGGTCAGCTTCGTCACCGTGTTGACCCGGCTGGGCACCACGTCCGACTCGCCCGGCTGGAGCAGCACGTCGTCGAAGGTCAGGCCGAGCGGGACCACCCGGGCCGAGCCGGCGGGCAGCTCCGGCAGGTGGCCGCCCACCTCGCCGTTGTCGGCGCCGGCCGGAAGATCGGTGCTGGGCGAAAATTCCACGATTGCTCCCCTGAGCTGCTCGGACGGGCTTCAGCGAGGTGGCGCGCGCGGGCACGGGCGCGCGCCGGGTGACGGCGCGTCGTCCCATCGTACCCACCGGCCTGGGCCGTCCCCGCCGGTGGCGGCCCAGGTCACCGGTGCCCGGGGGCGGACGCGGCACCGGCGTTGGGTCTACGGTGAGGGGGTGCACGACGAGCCCATCGACCCCTTCAACGGCGACCCGGCCGATCCGGCCGCCGGTCTGCACGACGCGGGCGACGACGCCCCGCTCGACCCGCTGACCGACGTCGAGCGCCAGGACGTGCTGGAGGACCTCGCCGACCTGGAGATCTACCAGGCGCTGCTGGCGCCGGTCGGGGTGCGCGGGCTGGTCATCGAGTGCGAGGACTGCCGGGAGCCGCACTACTTCGACTGGGACCTGCTCCGGGGCAACCTGCGTCACCTGCTCAGCTCCGGGCGGCCCCGGGTGCACGAGCCGGCCTACGACCCCGACCCGGACCACTACGTCACCTGGGACTACGCGCGGGGCTACGCCGACGGCGTGCACGACACCCTGACCGAGGGCACCGACGAGGAGCCCGACACCGACCGCTGACCCCGGCCGCGCCAGCAGGGCACCGCGCGATCAGGCCACCAGGCCGGCGCGGAAGCCGGCCGCGACGGCGTGCGCGCGGTCCCGCGCGCCGAGCTTGCGGAACAGCCGGCGGGCGTGGGTCTTCACCGTGTCCTCCGAGACGAACAGCTCCCGGCCGATCTCGGCGTTGCTCTTGCCCTCCGCCATGCCGAGCAGCACCTGGAGCTCACGCTCGGTCAGCCCGATCGCGGACCGGCCGCCGCGCCCGCCGGAGGCGGCCCGCTGCTGCCCCGCGGGCGGGGCGTCGGTCGGCTCGGCCGGGTCGTCGCCGCGCTGCGCCGGCACCACCGTCGGGGCGCCCGCGCCGTCGGCCGCCGCCGCCGACCAGGCGGAGCCCGGGTCGGCCGGCGACCGACCGGACGGGGTGGCGCGGACCGGTCCGCCGACCGCCGCGGTGTCCCGCGCCGGATCGGTGACGCGGGGGCGGGTCGTCCGGCCGGGCGAGGAGAGCAGCAGCAGGGCCTTGGCCACCGCGCTGGTCAGGTCGTGGTCGGCACCCTGGATCAGGCCCCGGGCGCCGGCGCTGATCGTGGCGGCGGCGGCCTCCGACTCCTCGGTGCCGAGCAGCAGGACGGAGGCCTGGGGCGCGCGGGCGAGCACCCGCCGGACGAAGCCCGCGCTGTCCGGTCTGGTGAGGGCCGTGTCGGCGAGCACCACGTCGGCCGGGCGCTCGGCCAGCCGCAACATCACCTCGGGATCGGAGACGGCGGTCCGCACGACGGCGGACAGCCCCAGCCGCGCCGCCGCGGACGTCAGATGCTGCGCCGCAAGCGGTGTCCGAACGCACACGAGAACCGTACGCACAGTGGGTCTCCTCTCCGCCAACGAGCAGACCACGGCCGGGTCGAGTCGCGAGGGGGTTCCCGACAATCCTCCGAACTTTTCCGACAAGTAGGGCATATGCCGCGAGTTGTCCGAAGTTTTGGATCACAGAAGTGTGAGCCGGGGAAAGCTCGGGTAGGGAGCATCCAGGCCGGAAACGGCGCGCCTGCGCGGACCGTCGCCCGGACGCCGATTCACCAGGATCTGCGCGGTGCCGCGCGGGAGGAGGGGTGCTGATGTCGAACGTACGCAGACTGCCCGGACCCATCGTCGACCTCTGGGACTGGCAGCGGCTCGGTGCCTGCCGGGGCCGGGACAGCGCGCAGTTCTTCCACCCCGACGGCGAGCGCGGCTCGTCGCGCCTGCGCCGCGAGTCCGGGGCCAAGGCGGTCTGCCGCGCCTGCCCGGTCCGCGCCGAGTGCGCCGCGCACGCGCTCTCCGTCCGGGAGCCGTACGGCGTGTGGGGCGGCTTCAGCGAGTCGGAGCGGCTGCGGCTGCTCGCCCTCGGCTGGGAGGACCTGGCCGACCGTCGGCAGACCCGGGTCGACGTCGCCCGGCTGGAGGCCCGCCTGGGCCGGCCGCACAAGTCGACCGTCCCCGCCCAGCGCAAGATCGCCTGACTTCGCGCACCGACGTGCCGGACGCCGCGCCCCGACCCGGGGCGCGGCGTTCGTGCGTCCGGGGCGACGACACGGGCCGCGACGCACACAGGGCGCGCCGTCGCGAAGACGGCGCGCCCTGTGTGTCGCGTACGGCGAGGGTCAGAAGCCCGGGCCGTGCTGGTGGCCGTGCCCGTGGCCGTGGCCGTGGCCGTGCCCGCCGGCGGCGGCCGGCTCGGCCTTCTCCGGCTTCTCCACCACGAGGCTCTCCGTGGTGAGCAGCAGGCCGGCGATCGACGCGGCGTTGCTGACCGCGTTGCGGGTCACCTTCACCGGGTCGACGATGCCGGACTTCGCCAGGTCGACGTACTCGCCGGTGGCGGCGTCGAGGCCGTGGCCCCACTCCTTGCCGGCGACCTTCTGCACCACGACGTAGCCGTCGTGGCCGGCGTTCTGGGCGATCCAGCGCAGCGGCTCGACCAGCGCCTTGCGCACGATCGAGACGCCGACCTTCTCGTCACCGGTGAAGCCGAGGTCGTCGTCGAGCGCCGGGATGATCTGCGCCAGGGCGGCGCCGCCGCCGGGGACGGTGCCCTCCTCGACCGCGGCCTTGGTCGCGGCGATCGCGTCCTCGATGCGGTGCTTGCGCTCCTTCATCTCGACCTCGGTCGCGGCGCCGACCTTGATGACCGCGATGCCGCCGGACAGCTTGGCCAGCCGCTCGGCGAGCTTCTCCCGGTCCCAGTCGGAGTCCGAGGCCTCGATCTCCTTGCGGATCTGCGCGACCCGGTCGGCCACCTCGCTCGCCTGGCCGCCACCGTCGACGACGGTGGTGTTCTCCTTGTCGACCACCACGCGGCGGGCGGTGCCGAGCACCTCCAGGCCCACCTGGTCGAGCTTGTAGCCCAGCTCCGGGGCGACCAGCTCGGCGCCGGTGAGGATCGCCATGTCCTGCAGCATCGCCTTGCGGCGGTCACCGAAGCCGGGGGCCTTGACCGCGCAGACCTTGAGGGTCTTGCGGATCGAGTTGACCACCAGGGTGGACAGGGCCTGGCCCTCGACGTCCTCGGCGATGATCAGCAGCGGCTTGCTGTTCTGGAGGACCTTCTCCAGCAGCGGCAGCAGCTCCTCGATCGCCGAGATCTTCTGGGTCGTGATCAGGATGTACGGGTCCTCCAGGACCGACTCCTGCGACTCCACGTCGGTGACGAAGTTCGGCGAGATGAAGCCCTTGTCGAACTGGAGGCCCTCGGTGACGTCCAGCTCGGTGTGCAGGGCCGAGCCCTCCTCGACGGTGATGACGCCGTCGCGGCCGACCCGCTCCATCGCCTCGGCGATCAGCTCGCCGATCGTGGCGTCCTGCGCGGAGATCGTCGCGACGTGCGCGATCGACTCCTTGTCGGCGACCTCGACCGCGCGGCCGAGCAGCGCCTCGGAGACCTTGGCGGCCGCCGCGTCGATGCCCCGCTTGAGGCCGGCCGGGTTGGCGCCGGCCGTGACGTTGCGCAGGCCCTCGCGGACCATGGCCTGGGCCAGCACGGTGGCGGTGGTGGTCCCGTCGCCGGCGACGTCGTTGGTCTTGGTCGCCACCTCCTTGACCAGCTGCGCGCCGAGGTTCTCGTAGGGGTTGGTGAGCTCGATCTCCTTGGCGATGGTCACGCCGTCGTTGGTGATCGTGGGCGCACCGAATTTCTTGTCCAGGACGACGTTGCGCCCGCGGGGGCCGAGGGTCACCTTGACCGCGTCCGCGAGGGCGTTGACACCGTGCTCGAGCAGGTGCCGCGCGTCGTCCGAGAAGCTCAGGATCTTCGCCATGAATGTCCCTTCGAAGCGACGCTGCCCCGGCCCGGCGAGCCGGACCGGGGCAACGACACTGATCGGTTGCTTACTTCTCGATGACCGCGAGGACGTCGCGGGCGGAGAGCACCAGGTACTCCTCGCCGGCGTACTTGACCTCGGTGCCGCCGTACTTCGAGTAGAGGACGGTGTCGCCGACCTTGACGTCGACCGGCACGCGGTTACCCTTGTCGTCGATCCGGCCCGGGCCGACAGCGAGGACGGTGCCCTCCTGCGGCTTCTCCTTGGCGGTGTCGGGGATCACGATGCCCGACGCCGTGGTGGTCTCAGCCTCGTTCGCCTGGACCACGATCCGGTCCTCGAGCGGCTTGATCGCAACCTTGGTCGCGGTAGTCACGGGCATACCCTCCTGGGGTACTGGTTTCGTTACCGATCGGCATGCCGACCGGCGTCAATCTGCCACATGCCACCGGGCGGGGCCGTCGTCGCGGGTGCCGGTCCGCCTGGCGTTCAGCGCCCGGACCTGACGGCCCGGAAGCTGGCACCCTCGGGGTGAGAGTGCTAATCGCAGGTTATTCCTCGGCTAGCACTCCGTCAAGGAGAGTGCCAGCCCGCCGGTCGGCGCGTCGGGCCGGGCGGCGAGAATGACCGGGTGGATCTCGACCAGCTCGCCGCCCTGCGTACGCCCGAGGGGTCGGCCGCGCTCGACGCGGCCGCGCGCGTGGCCGGCGGCGATCCGCTGGCCGCGGCGGCCGCGCTCCGCTCGGCCGGGCTGCCGCCCGCGCTGTCGGCGGCCGCGCTCACCCAGGCCGAGCTGCGCCGCCGGGCGGTCGGCAAGTTCGGGCCCGGGGCGGCGGGCATGTTCCTGACCCGGGCCGGGCTGGAGCAGGCCACCCGCCGGCCGGTGGCCGACCGGCGGGCCGCCCGCCTGCGCGACGCCGGCGTGCGCACCCTGGCCGACCTCGGCTGCGGCCTCGGCGCGGACGCGCTCGCCGCCGCCCGCGCCGGCATCCGGGTGTACGGCGTGGAGGCCGACCCGGTGACCGCCGCGATGGCCGCCGCCAACGCCGAGGCGGCCGGGCTGGCCGAGCTGTTCACGGTGGAGTGCGGCGACGCCACGGCGTTCGACGTGGGCCGGGTCGACGGCGTCTTCTGCGACCCGGCGCGGCGCAGGGCGGGCACCGGGCGGCGGATCTTCGACCCGAACTCCTACTCCCCGCCCTGGGACTTCGTCGTCGGGCTGGCCGAGCGGGTGCCGCACACGGTGGTGAAGGTGGCGCCCGGGATCGACCACGCGCTGATCCCGGCGGGCGCCGAGGCGGAGTGGGTGAGCGTGGACGGCGACCTGGTCGAGGCGGCCCTGTGGTGCGGCCGGCTCGCCGCGGTCCCCCGCCGGGCCACCCTGCTGCGCGGCAGGGCGGGGCACCTTCCCGACGCCTCCGGCGCGGCGGCGGTCGCCGCCTTCCAGCTGACCGGCTCGGGCGACGCCGAGGCGCCCGTCGGGCCGGCGCGCCGATTCGTGTACGACCCTGATTCGGCGGTGGTCCGCGCGCACCTCGTCGCGGAGCTGGCCGACGCCCTCGACGCGACGCTGGCCGACCCGAGCATCGCCTACCTCTACGCGGACACCCCCGTGGCGACCCCGTTCGCCCGCTGCCTGGAGGTCACCGACGTGCTGCCGTTCTCGCTCAAGCGGCTGCGGGCGCTGCTGCGGGACCGCCGGGTCGGCCGGGTGGAGATCCTCAAGCGCGGGTCCGCGCTGGAGCCGGAGAAGCTCCGCCGCGACCTGCGGCTGGCCGGCGACGAGGCGGCCAGCCTGGTGCTGACCCGGGTGGCCGGCGCGCCGACGGTGCTGGTCTGCCGGCCGGTCGGGGAGCGGTAGGGGCGGCGGTGGGGCGCCGCGCCCCGCTAGCGTGACGGTCATGGCGGGACAGGGCACTCCGGCGACCGCGCTGCTCGTGAAGCGCAAGGTCGCCCACAGCACCCATCCGTACGACGTCTCCCCCGACGCGCCGAACTACGGCGCGCTGGTCGCGGCGGCGCTGGGGGTGCCGCCGGAGCGGGTGTTCAAGTCGCTGGTCGCCGAGGTCGACGGGGCGTTGACCGTGGCGGTCGTGCCGGTCACGGGCGAGCTGGATCTCAAGGCGCTCGCCGCGGCCGTCGGCGGCAAGCGGGCCGCCATGGCCGACCGCGCGGTGGCCGAGCGGGCCACCGGCTACGTGCGCGGCGGGATCAGCCCGCTCGGCCAGCGCCGGCGGCTGCCCACCGTGCTGGACTCGTCGGCGCTCGACCACCCCACCGTCTACGTCTCGGCGGGCCGGCGCGGTCTCCAGGTCGAGCTGGCCCCGGCCGACCTGCTGGCCCTGACAGACGCGCGGGTCGCTCCACTGTCGGCCCGCTGACGGGCGCGCCAGGCCGCCCCGCCGCCGGGCATGCGGACCGCCGGGCGACCCGCGCGGAACCGTCACGCCGCTGCTCGGCACCGCCCGCTCCCGCCATCGCACGGGAGACCTGCGGCCGAGGACCCTCGACGGCAGACGTCCCGCTCTCGCATGCGGGTACACGACCAGCACGCCCGCCGCGGACGAGCCGCTCAGACGAGGGTGGGCGTGTCGTCGGCGTTGCGGAATTGTTACCGCCGCCAACAAACTCCGACCCCGACACCCTTGCGTGCCGAGTGTGACGCGGAATACGTTGCCGGACACAACAAACGACCACCGTCACTTCCTCCACCGAAAGGACCCTGCACATGCGCAAGGGCTTCCTCACCTTCGCCGCCGTGGGCCTGCTGGCCACCGGCGGCATGGCCGCCTGTGGTGACGACTCCGGCAGCGATCAGGCCGGCGGCGACAGGAAGGCGAAGATCGGCGTGATCCTCCCGGACAGCAAGTCCTCCGCGCGTTGGGAGAGCGCGGACCGCAGGTTCCTGGAGGAGGCGTTCAAGGCCGCCGGCGTCGAGTACAACATCCAGAACGCGCAGGGCGACAAGTCCAGCTTCTCCACCATCGCCGACGGCATGCTCACCGACGGCGTCACCGCGCTGATGATCGTCAACCTGGACTCCGGCACGGGCAAGGCGGTGCTGGAGAAGGCCAAGTCACAGGGCGTCGCGACGATCGACTACGACCGGCTCACGCTGGGCGGCTCGGCCGAGTACTACGTCAGCTTCGACAACGAGGCCGTCGGCCGGCTCATGGGCGAGGGCGTCAGCAGGTGCCTCACGGAGAAGAACGCGCAGAAGCCGGTGATCGCGTACCTCAACGGGTCGCCGACCGACAACAACGCCACGCTGCTGAAGACCGGCTACGACTCGGTGCTCAAGCCGAAGTTCGACTCCGGCGCGTACGTCAAGGGCCCGGACCAGGCCGTCCCGGAGTGGAACGCCACCGAGGCGGGCGGCATCTTCGAGCAGATGATGACCCAGACCGGCGGCAAGATCAACGGCGTGGTGGCCGCCAACGACTCTCTCGGCAACGCCGCCATCTCCATCCTCAAGAAGAACAAGCTCAACGGCAAGGTTCCCGTCACAGGCCAGGACGCCACCCCGCAGGCCCTGCAGAACATCCTCGTCGGGGATCAGTGCATGACGGTCTACAAGGCGGTCCGCGAGCAGGCGAAGGCGGCCTCCGAGCTGGCCATCGCCTTGGCCAAGGGGGAACGTAAGGACACCGGTCAGACGGTCAGGGACCCGCAGAGCGGCCGTGACGTGGCCTCCGTGCTGCTCGCTCCGAAGGCGATCTACAAGGACAACGTCAAGGACGTCGTGGCCGACGGCTACGTCACCAAGGAGCAGGTCTGCACCGGTGCGTACGCCAAGCTCTGCGCCGACGCCGGCATCAGCTGACCCGACTGCGCACTCCGCCGCCCACCCGCCGCCCGGCACGGGAACCCGTGCCGGGCGGTGCCGACAGCAGGCGGAGCTCCGCGATCCTCCACATCTGGCGAAGGAGACCCCGTGTCAGCGACCCCCCTGTTGGAACTCCGTGGGATCGACAAGAGCTTCGGCCCCGTCCAGGTCCTGCGTGACGTCGACCTCACCGTCCACTCCGGCGAGGTGACCGCCCTCGTCGGCGACAACGGCGCCGGCAAGTCGACGCTGGTCAAGTGCATCAGCGGCATCCACCCGGCCGATTCCGGCACCTTCCTCTTCGAGGGCCGCCCGGTCAGCGTCAACACCCCGCGGGACGCCGCCGCGCTGGGCATCGAGGTCGTCTACCAGGACCTCGCGCTCTGCGACAACCTCGACATCGTGCAGAACATGTTCCTCGGCCGGGAGAAGCGCAACGGCCTCGTGCTCGACGAGCCGACCATGGAGCAGATGGCCGCCGAAACCCTCGCCGGGCTCTCGGTCCGCACCGTCAAGTCACTGCGCCAGCACGTCTCCAGCCTCTCCGGGGGGCAGCGCCAGACCGTGGCCATCGCCAAGGCGGTGCTGTGGAACAGCAGGCTGGTCATCCTGGACGAGCCCACCGCGGCGCTCGGCGTCGCGCAGACGGCCCAGGTGCTCGAACTCGTCCGCCGGCTCGCCGACAACGGCCTGGCCGTCGTCCTCATCTCGCACAACATGAACGACGTATTCGCCGTCTCCGACCGCATCGCCGCGCTCTACCTCGGCCAGTTGGCCGCCCAGGTGAAGACCATCGACATCACCCACTCACAGGTGGTCGAGCTGATCACCGTCGGTCGCTCCGGCGCTCTCGGGCTCACCACCGAGCCGGCTACGGGCCGCGACGCCACCGAGCACGACCCCACGTCAGGAGCCGTCCGATGACCGACACAGCGGTGAAGCAGGGTTCGCCGGCGACCGTCGCCCCGGCCCCCACCGTCGGAAGCCATGTCCGCAACTACCTCGCCCGGGTACGCGGCGGCGATCTCGGCTCGTTGCCGGCCGTCACCGGCCTCGTCGTCCTCTGCACGGTGTTCGCGATCGTACGGCCGGTCTTCTTCTCCGCGGGCAACTTCGCCAACCTCTTCACCCAGGGCGCGGCCGTCACCGTGATCGCGATGGGGTTGATCTTCGTTCTGCTGCTGGGCGAGATCGACCTCTCGGCGGGCTTCGCCAGCGGCGTCTGCGCCGCGATCCTGGCCAACGTCGTGACCGTGCTCGGTCACCCCTGGTACGTGGCGGTGCTCGCCGCGCTCGGCACCGGGATGCTGATCGGGCTGACTCTCGGCGTCCTGGTGGCCAAACTCGGCATCCCCTCATTCGTGGTCACGCTGGCCGGCTTCCTGGCCTTCCAGGGCGTCGTGCTGCTGCTGATGGAGGAGGGCACCAACATCTCCATCGCCGACGAGGTGATCGTCTCCATCGAGAACGACTGGGTGCCGCCGACCCTCGGCTGGTTGCTCGTCGGCGTCGCGGTCGCGGGTTACGCCACCGCCCAGTTGCTTCGGCGGCGCAAGCGCGCCGGTCGCGGGCTGCAGACCGATCCCGCGGCGGTCGTGCTGGCCCGGATAGCGGGACTGGCCGTCGTCCTCGGTCTGGCCGTGTACGTGCTCAACCAGGAGCGCAGCATCAACCCGCTGATCACGTCGAACCGCGGCATGCCGATCGTCGTGCCCCTGATCGCCCTGCTCCTGGTCACCTGGACGTTCGTACTCAACCGCACCGCGTACGGGCGGCACCTCTACGCCGTCGGCGGCAACCGGGAGGCGGCGCGCCGTGCCGGCATCGACGTCGACCGGATCCGGATCTCGGCCTTCGTCATCTGCTCCACCATGGCCGCGATCGGTGGCATCATCGCGGCCAGCCGGGACAGGTCGGTCGACCCGAACACCGGGGGCAGTAACGTCCTGCTGTACGCGGTCGGCGCGGCGGTGATCGGCGGAACCAGCCTCTTCGGCGGCAAGGGCCGGATGATCGACGCGGTGCTCGGCGGTGCGGTGGTGGCGGTGATCATCAACGGGATGAACCTGCTCAACCTCAGCTCGGGGCTGAAGTACGTCTTCACCGGACTGGTGCTGCTCCTCGCCGCCGGTGTGGACGCCCTCTCGCGCCGACGATCCGCCGCGACCGGCACCCGTTGACGACCGCACGACCGGAGTGACGACACGATGCGCGCAGGACCGAGCCAGGACGAGATCCGTCGGCAGAACCTGGGCGCGTTGCTGCGGTACGTGCACGTGCACGGCGCCACCACCCGCGCGGAGCTGACCACCAGGCTGGGACTCAACCGCAGCACCATCGGCGCGCTGACCGCCGACCTGGCCGGCGCCGGGCTGGTCAGCGAGGGCACGCCGAAGGAGACCGGCCGGGCCGGGCGACCGTCGCTGGTCGTCCGGCCCGAGTCGGACCGGGTGCACGCGTACGCGTACAGCATCGAGGTGGACCGCCTGCGGGCCGCGCGGATCGGCCTCGGCGGCGCGGTGCTCGACCGCCGGGAGTTGGCCCGGCCCCGGGGCGTGACCGCCGCGGAGGCCGCCCCGCTGCTGGCCGGGGCGGTCAAGGAGATGCAGCAGGCGGTGCCGGCGGACGCGGTCTGCGTCGGCGCGGGCGTCGCGGTCTGCGGCATGGTCCGCCGCGACGACGGGCTGGTCCGGCTGGGGCAGACCACCGGCTGGGTGGACGAGCCGATCGGCGCGGCGCTCCGCGCCGAACTCGGCTGCGAGGTGCCGGTCACGGTCGGCAACGTGGCCGACGTGGCGGCGTTCGCCGAGCACGCGCGCGGCGCGGCGGCGGGCTGCGACAACGTCATCTACCTGTACGGGGACGTGGGCGTGGGCGCCGGCATCATCGCCGGCGGGCGGCGGCTGACCGGGCACGGCGGCTACGGCGGCGAGGTCGGGCACATGGTGGTCGTCCGCGACGGCGCGCCCTGCGAGTGCGGCTCCCGGGGCTGCTGGGAGACCCAGATCGGCGAGCACGCGGTGCTGCGCGCGGCGGGCCGCACCGACGCGCGGGGCCGGGACGCGCTGCTGGCCGTCTTCGACGCCGCCGACCGGGGCGACGCCCGGGCGCAAAGCGCGGTCCGCCAGGCCGGCGACTGGCTCGGCTTCGGGGTCGCCAACCTGGTGAACATCTTCAACCCGGAGATGGTCCTCTTCGGCGGCACCATGCGCGACCTCTACCTCGCCGCGGCGGCCCAGGTCCGCAGCCGGCTCAACTCGATCGCCCTGCCGGCCTGCCTGGAGCACGTCCGGCTGCGGACCCCGAAGCTCGGCGACGACGCGGCGCTGGTCGGCGCCGCCGAGCTGGCCTTCGAGCGGCTGCTCGCCGACCCGCTCGACGCCGGCTGACCCTGACCGGCCCTCGCCGTCCGGCCCGGCCCTCGCCGTCGCCACGGCACGCCGGCCGCCCGACGGCCGGCAGCCGCCACGAGGCGGCCGTGTCGGCGAGGCGCCGCGCGGGCCCGGTGAACTGATCGGCCGGGCGGTCCGTACCACTGCGCGGACGGGCGGACGGCACGCGCCGCCGCCCGGCCGCGACGCGTCGGTCGGACGGAGGAGGCACCACGGACATGGCACCGCGCAGACCCGCCCCCCGCCGGCCGGGGCACCGGTCCCGTCGCCTGGCGGTGCTGCTCGCCACGATCGCCGCCGGGCTCGGGGTGCTGCCCGGCCCGGCCGTCGCCGCGCCGGCGGGCCAGCAGCTCAACGCCGCCGACTCCGCCCTGCTCAACGGGGTGCGGCTGGCCGGGCTCTGGGAGATGCCGGCCGGGCAGATGGCCGCCGGGAAAGGGCAGAGCGCCAGGGTACGGGAGATCGGCGCCGGCATCGCCACCGAACACGAGGAGTTGGACCGGCTCACCGTCGAGGCGGCGAACAAGCTCGGGGCGACGATCCCGACCGACCCGACGGCCGAGCAGCGGGGCTGGCTGACCGAGATGCAGAACGCCTCCGGCGCCCGCTTCGACCAGATCTTCGTCACCCGGCTCCGGGTCGCCCACGGCAGGATCTTCCCGGTGATCGGGGCGGTACGGGCCAGCACCCGGAACCCGACCGTGCGCAGGCTCGCCGAGGACGCCAACAGGTTCGTCCTGCACCACATGCGGATGCTGGAGAGCACCGGGCTGGTCCGCTGGGCGGAACTGCCGCCGGCCGCCCTGCCCGCGCCCGGCGACGACGGGCTGCTCGCCGCGGCCTCCGCCAACTCCGGCCCGCCGGTCGGGGTCAGCGGCACGGTGGTCTGGCTGGTCTTCCTCGCCGCCCTCGGCACCGGCGGCATCGCCACGTACCGCGTCCTGCGCCGCACCTGACGGTTCGCCGTCCCGCGCCGCACCCGACCGTTCGCCGCCCCGCGCCGCACCCGACCGCCGCCGTCCCGCTGCGGCCGGCCGCCATGCCGCGAATCGGCCGCTAGTCGTTGGCCTCCGGGCCCAGCAGGCGGATCTCCTCGATGTCGAGGACGGCCTGCAACTCCCGCAGGACGATGTCGTCGATCTCGTTCGTGTCCCGCAGCCGGGTGATCTCGCGCCGCTTGTGTTCGAGCACGGCGAGCCGCAGCCGCCGGTCCAGCTCCCGGGCCCGCTCCGCCGCACGGCCCTCGTCCGCGGAGCGGCCCTCGTCGGTGGAGCGGACGTCGTCGAGGTGCTGCTCGTAGTCCGCCCGGATCCGGTCGACCGCCTCCGGCCCGGCGCCGATCCGCGCGGCGACCTCCGGCAGCGCCGCCAGCGCGGCCTCGGTGGCGCGCATCCGGGCCAGCCGCACCTCGCCGAGCCGCCGGGTGTCGCCGACGAGGCCCGCCCACCCGACGACGGCAGGCAACGTGGTGCCCTGGACCAGCATCGTCAGCATGATGACCACGGCGGTGGCGAAGATGATCAGGTCACGCTCGTGCACCGGTGTGCCGGTGGGAGTGGCCACCGGCACCGCCAGGGCCGCCGCGAGGGAGACCGCGCCGCGGAACCCCGCCCAGCCGGCCGCCGTCCGTACCCGCCAGTCGAACCGCTCGTCCTGCTGCGCGGTCCGGCGGTCCACGGCCAGGAAGGCGAACGCCGCCAGGTGGATCCAGAGCATCCGGGTCAGTACGACCACACCGGTCACCACGACCGCGACGGCCAGCGCCCGCAGTACCGACAGGCTGGTGACCCCGCGCAGGGCGCGCGGAATCTGCATCCCGAGGAGCACGAAGAGCCCACCGTTGATCAGGAACGTGGCGAGGTCCCAGAAGCCGAACGCCAGCACCCGGGAGCGGGCCCGGACGACCCGGGGGGCGGCGTACGACAGCATGAGGCCCGCGACCACCACCGCCAGGACCCCGCTGGCGTGCACGGACTCGGCGAGGAAGAAGGCGACGAACGGCGTGAGGACGCTCAGCGCGCCCTCGCGCAGCGGGTCGTCGAGGCGTCGCCGGATCAGGATCACCGCCCCGCCCACCAGCAGGCCGGCGGCGACGCCCCCGGCCGACGCGCCGACGAACCGCTCGGTGAGCCCGAGGAGACCCGGCTCGGTGCCGCCCACGATCAGACCCACGCCGACGGAGAAGAGCACCAGCGCCGTACCGTCGTTGATCAGGCTCTCCGCGTGCAGGGTGGTCAGGATCCGGCGCGGCATCCGTTTGGCCAGGCCGGCGACCGCCGCGGCGTCGGTCGGCGCGAGCACGGCGCCGAGCACCCAGGCGGCGGCCGGATCCACGCCGAACCGCTGCGCGACGAGCGACACCGCGACCATCGTCGCCACCACCAGCCCCACCGCGAGCAACGCGATCGCGAGCAGGTTGGTGCGGATCTCGCGCAGGCTGGTGGTGATGCTCTCCTTGTAGAGGATCGCCGGAAGGAACAGCAGCAGCACCACGTCGGGCTCCAGCACCACATGGGACAGCGGCGGCAGGAGCGCGAGCAGCGCGCCCATCGTGATGAGCAGGACCGGGGGCGCCACGCTGTACCGGCCGCCGAGGGTCGTGCCGACCAGCACCGTGACGCCCAGCACCACGATCAGTTCGAGACCGCCCACGCCGCACCCCCGTCACCGGCCGACGCCACGGTGCCGGGTACGCGCCGGCCGCCTGCCGCTCCACCATCGTGGTACGGCGCCGCGGCGCGGCACCCCGGAACCCGGGAAACGGGCGACGGCCCCGCCGGCGTCAGGAGGCGGTGCCGTGCCAGGAGCGCCAGAGGGCCGCGTAGGAACCGCCCGCCGCGACCAGCTCGTCGTGCGGGCCGATCTCGGTGATCCGGCCGTCCTCCACCACGGCGACCCGGTCGGCGTCGTGCGCCGAGAAGAGGCGGTGCGCGATGGCGATGACCGTCCGGCCCGCCAGCACCGCGGCCAGGGAACGCTCCAGGTGCCGGGCGGCCCGGGGGTCGATCAGCGACGTGGCCTCGTCCAGCACCAGGGTGTGCGGGTCGGCCAGCACCAACCGGGCCAGCGCAAGCTGCTGCGCCTGCGCGGGGGACAGCGGGTGCCCGCCCGAGCCGACCACCGTGTCCAGCCCGTCCGGCAGCCCGTCGGCCCAGTCCAGCGCGTCGACGGCGGCCAGCGCGGAGCGGACGGCCGCCTCGTCGGCGCCCGGCCGGACCATCGCCACGTTCTCCCGCAGGGTGCCGATGAAGACGTGGTGCTCCTGGGTGACCAGCGCGACGTGCGTCCGCAGCTCGGCCAGGGGCAGCTCGTCGAGCCGCCGCCCGGCCACGGTGACCGAGCCGGAGCGGGGCGCGTGCACCCCGGCGAGCAGCCGGCCCAGGGTGGACTTGCCCGCCCCCGAGGGGCCGACCATGGCCAGCTTCTCCCCCGGCTCCGGCACCAGGGTCACCCCGTGCAGCACGTCCCGGCCCGCCCGGTAGGCGTACCGGACGTCCCGGGCGGCGAGCTGCCGGTCGCCCGTCGGCACGGACGTCCGCGCCGTCGGCCCGGCCGGCGCCGGGGAGGTGGCCGGCGCGTCGGCCACCCCGAGCAGGCGGGCCAGCGAGGCGCCGCCCACCTGCAACTCGTCCAGCCAGGAGAGCAGCCGGTCGACCGGGTCGATCAGTTGCTGGACGTAGAGCGTGGCGGCCGTGACCTCGCCGAGGCTCACCCAGCCCTTCAGGTAGAACCAGCCGCCGACGATCAGCGTGGCGACCACCGGCAGCACGTAGCCGATCTCGGTGACCGGGAAGAACACCGTGCGCAGCCGCAGGGTGTAGCGCTCGGCCGCGTACGACCGGCGGATGTCGGTGTCGGTGCGGGCCCGGCGGCGCGCCTGCTGCCGCAGCGCCTCCGTGGTCCGCGAACCCTCGACGGTCTCGCTGATGCCGTCGGTGATGTCGGAGTAGGCGGCGTTCTCCCGCAGGTAGCCGTCCGGCGCGCGGCGCAGGTACCACCGGGTGCCCACCCACAGCAGCGGCACGGCGACCAGGCAGGGCACCGCCAGCAGCGGGTTGACCAGGAGCAGCGCGCCGACGATGAAGCAGCCGGTGACGACCGCGATCAGCGTCTCCGGCACCGCGAACCGGACCGTCCGGGACAGCGCGGAGACGTCCCGGGACGTCCGGGTGAGCAGGTCACCCGTGCCGGCCCGCTCCACGGTGGCGAGCGGCAGCGCCAGGATCCGGTCGACGAACTCCTCGCGCAGCTCGGCCAGCACCCGCTCGCCGAGCCGCGCCGACGCCAGGTGGGCGAAGCGGACCAGCACCGACTGCGCCACCACGAAACCGCCGATCAGCAGCGCGATCCGGTCGACGGTGACGCCTGTCGTGCCCCGGGAGATGCCCTCGACGAGGTCGCCGAGCAGCCGCGGCGCGACCAGTCCCGCCGCGGCGGCCAGGGCGTGCAGGCCGAGCGCGACGGCGAGCGCCCTCGGGTGCCGGCGGGCCAGCGTGCGGGCGTACCGCCGCACCTGGCGCGCGTCGGCGACCGGCAGTGCGGTGGCCATCAGTCCTCCCCCCGGCTGACCGTCGCCCGGTAGCGCGGTTCGCCGTCGAGCAGTGCGGTGTGCGTCCCCTCGGCCGTCGCCTTGCCGTCCTCCACGAAGATCACGTGGTCGGCGCGGCTCAGCACGAGCGGGCTGGTGGTGCAGACGAGCGTGGTCCGGCCGGCCCGGGCCGCGGCGAGCCGCTCGGCGATCCGGGCCTCGGTGTGGGCGTCCACGGCGCTGGTCGGCTCGACCAGCAGCAGGATCTCCGGGTCGGCGACCAGCGCCCGGGCCAGCCGCAGCCGCTGCTGCTGCCCGCCGGAGAACTCCCGCCCGCGCTCGGCCACGACGCTGTCCAGCCCGGCGGGCAGGGCTTCGGCGATGTCCGTCGCGCTCGCCGCCGCCAGCGCCGCCGCGATCGCCGCGTCGTCGGCCCGGTCGTGCGGGTCCAGCTCCGCGCGCAGCCGGCCGGTGAACAGGTGGGCGTCGTTGTCGGCCACCAGGATCCGCTCCCGCACCGTCGCCAGCGGCAGCGTCCGCAGCGGTACGCCGTGCAGCGTCGCGTCCGAGTCGGCGTACCGGCCGAGGCGGTCCACGATCTCCGCCGCGTCCTCGGGCGCCGCGGCGGCGAGTGCGGTCAGCCGGCCGGGCCGCACCGCCACGCCGGAGGCCACGTCGACCAGCTCGCCGGGACCGTCCGGCAGCGTCGCCGGGCGGGGCGGGTCGACCAGCTCCGGGGTGAGCCGCAGCAGCCGCACCACGCGCCGGGCGGCGACGTGCCCCCGGGTCAGCTTGTCCACCGCCTCGGTGAGCTGCCGCAGCGGGCTGACCAGGAACGCGGTGTAGCCGTAGAACGCGACGAGCTGACCCGCGGTGATCTCGCCGCGCAGCGCGAACCGGGCGCCGAGCCAGGTGACCAGCACCAGGAACGCGCCGGGCAGCAGCACCTGCGCCGCCTCCAGCAGCGACTCGACCCGGGCCACCCGCAGGCCGTCGGCGCGCAGCGCCTGGGACCGCGCCCGGTAGCGGGCGGAGAGCACGGGCTCGCCGCCGACGCCGCGCAGCACCCGCAGCCCGGAGACGATGTCGCCGGCCCGGGTGGTCAGCGCCCCCTCGGAGTCCCGGTACGCCTGCTGCTGCCGGTGCAGCGGGCGGATGAGCAGCCCGACGACCGCCATCAGCAGCGGCACGCCGAGCACCACGACCAGCCCGAGCGGCACGGACGCGTCGAGCAGGATCACCCCCACCGTCACGATCGCCGCGATCGCGCCGGCGCCCCGGGCGGTGATGTCGATCGCCGCGCCGATCTGGCTGATGTCGGCGGTGCCGATGCTCACCACCTCGCCGGCGGCCACCCGGCGGGGCAGCGCGGCGCCGAGCCGGTTCGCCGCCTCAACGGTGAGCTGCACCGTCCGGTACGCGCCGCCGAGGAAGTTGTGCACGGCGCAGCGGTGCCGCAGGATCCCGGCGACCGCCTGGAGCACGCCCAGCCCGAGCAGCACCAGCCCCCAGGTGAGCAGCGCGCCCTCGTCCCGGCGGGTGAGCCCGTCGACGGCCCGGCCGACGGCCGCCGGCACGAGCGCCTGGGCGACCATCCAGACGACGCCGAGCGCGATGCCCACGGTGAACAGCACCCTGTGCCGGCCGGCCAGCCACACGAGGTAGCGGGTGGCCGAACGGGTGTCGGGAACGCCGGGGTCGCCGGTCGGTGAGAAGCGCATGGTCGTTCGACGCTAGGTGGCCGGCCCGCCCGCCCGCCAGCCAATTACCGCTGCCCGGGTGCTCCCGGCGCCCGCCGCGAGGAGGGCCGGTCGTACGCCGGCACGGGCGCGGCGGCGCGGGCGGCGCCGACCGCCGGCCTCAGCGGTCGACCTGGGTGAAGTCCCACGAGTGCGGCGGCCGGGCGAGCAGCGTCGGCGGCGGCTCCGGCAGCGGGCGCGGGTTGCTGCGCCACTTGGAGACGACCACCACCCGGTGGTCGGTGGAGGAGAACACCTCGCTGGACAGGTGCATCGGGTCGTGCTCGAACTCGGGCAGCGCGGTGTCGCAGACCCAGGTGATCAGGTCCGCGACGCCGTACGGCTCCGCCCGCGCCTCCCACATCCGCACGATCACGTCAGCCATCCTCGGGGTTCACACGCTGACCGTGGTCAGCGGCATGGCGGAGTCGGCGGGCAGGTCCAGCCGGCTCGGCGCGACGCCGGAGGCGACCAGGTGCGAGCCGAGGGCGGCGACCATCGCGCCGTTGTCCGTGCAGAGCCCGGGTCGGGGCACCCGGACCCGGATTCCGTCCCTGGCGGCACGCTGCTCCGCCATCGCCCGCAGCCGGGAGTTGGCCGCGACGCCCCCGCCGATCACCAGCGTCTCCACGCCGGTGGTCCGGCAGGCGTCCAGCGCCTTGCGCACCAGCACGTCGCAGACCGCCTCCTGGAAGGACGCGGCCACGTCGGCGACGGGGACCGGCTCGCCGGCCCGCTGCCGCGCCTCGACCCAGCGGGCCACCGCCGTCTTCAGGCCCGAGAAGGAGAAGTCGTAGCGGTGGGCGGCGAGGTCCCTGGCGGCGGTCAGGCCACGCGGGAAGCCGATGGCGGCCGGGTCGCCGGCCCGGGCCTCCCGGTCGATGTGCGGCCCGCCGGGGAACGGCAGCCCCAGCAGCCGGGCCACCTTGTCGAACGCCTCGCCGGCCGCGTCGTCGATGGTGGCGCCGAGCGGGGTGACGCCCCGGGCCAGGTCGTCGACGAGCAGCAGGGAGGAGTGCCCGCCGGAGACCAGCAGGGCGATCGCCGGCTCGGGCAGCGGACCGTGCTCCAGGGTGTCCACGGCGACGTGCGCGGCCAGGTGGTTGACGCCGTAGACGGGCTTCTCGGCGGCGAGGGCGTAGCCCTTCGCGGCGGCCACCCCGACCAGCAGCGCGCCGGCCAGCCCCGGGCCGGAGGTGACCGCGATGGCGTCGATGTCGGCGAGGGTCACCCCCGCCTCCCGCAGCGCCCGGTCCATGGTCGGCACGATCGCCTCCAGGTGGGCCCGGCTGGCCACCTCGGGCACCACGCCGCCGAAGCGGGCGTGCTCTTCGACGCTTGAGGCGAGCGCGTCGGCCAGCAGGGTGTGCCCGCGCACGATGCCGACACCGGTCTCGTCGCAGGAGGTCTCGATGCCGAGGATCAGGGGTTCAGTCATCGCTCACATCCTGCGTGCGCCGCATCACCAGCGCGTCGGTGTTGCTCGGTTGGTAGTAGCCGCGCCGCACGCCGATCGGCTCGAAGCCGTACGTCGCGTAGAGCTTCTGGGCGGGGGCGTTGTCCGCCGCGACCTCCAGCAGGGTGGCGCGGGCGCCGAGCCGGGCCGCCTCGGCGAGCAGCGCCTCCAGCAGCAGCCGGCCGATGCCGCGCCGCTGGGCGTCCCGGCGCACCGCGACGTTCTGCACCCACGCCTCGTCGGGCGGGGCGACGGTGAGCCCGGCGTAGCCCAGCACCGTGCCGTCGTCGGCGGCGGCAACCAGGTAGTGGTGGCCGTTGGCCAGCTCGTTCCAGAACATGGCCGCCGACCACTGCTCGGCGCCGAAGAGGTCCGCCTCGATCGGCAGCACCTCGTCGATGTGCCACCACCGGAACCTCTGGAGGCGCACACCGGTCACGGCAGGACCGGCTTGCGGGCCGTCGCCGCCACGGCGTCGGGGCGGCGCAGGTAGAGCGGGGTGAGCGCCTCGCCGGTGGCGCCGGCGCGGATCCGCTCGGCGGCCAGGGCCGCCAGCACGCCGGCGTCCGGGTAGCGCGGCTCGGCCCGCACGGGCAGGCCGAGCACGTCCGCGTACCGGTGCGCGCCGTCGCCGACGGCGACCGTGACGGCCAGGCCCCGGGCGCGCTCGGCGGCGACCGCCGGGGCGGAGACCTCGGGCCCGACGAGCCGCTGGCCCGCGCCGTCGTAGACCGCCCAGTAGATCTCGCGCCGCCGCGCGTCGCTCGCGGCCAGCACCGGTTCGCCGGCGGCCGCCGGGTGGCCGATGGCGTCCAGCGAGCAGACGCCGTACGTGGGCACGTCGAGCACCTGGCCCATGGTGGCGGCGGTGACCAGCCCCACCCGGAGCCCGGTGAACGGGCCGGGGCCGAGCCCGGCGACGATCGCCCCCAGGTCGGCCGGGCGGGCGCCGGCGTCGGCGAGCACCGCGTCGACCTGCGGCGCGAGCAGTTCGCCGTGGGCGCGGGCGTCGACGGTGCAGCGGTGCGCCCGGGTCGCGACGCCCTCCGCCGTGACCTCCACCAGCGCCGCCGTCACCGCGGGCGTCGAGCTGTCCACCACCAGTACGAGCACGGTAAGCCAGCCTAGCCGCCCCGGTCGGCGGCCCCGGCGACGCGGGTCAGCTCGGGGTGCGGAACTTGCGCTGGAAGGCCGGCAGCAGCCAGGGACGCCGCCCGCCGACGCGCACCTTGCCGCTGAGCACCGCCCGGGCCCGGCTGATCCGGCCGAACATCATCAGGTTGAGCGTGGCGGGCTCGTGGTCGACCACGGCGTCGGGCCGGGCGTCCGGCTCGGCGAAGGTCACCCGGCCCCGGTGCAGCAGCAGCCGGAGCGGCGGCGCGTACGCCGAACGGAACTCGACGACGACCCGGCGCTCGCTCGGGGGCGCGCCGCCGTCGATCAGCCGGCCGTAGCCGTGCCGGACCACGCCGGCCAGGAACAGCTCCAGGAAGAGCACGGCGTGCGGGTTGGGGATCCGCCACGGCAGGCCGGTGGCGCGGGAGATGTCGTGGCCGTGGATGAGCACCTCGTTGACCAGGTGGGCGCAGAGGCCGGCGAGCGGGACCCGCGCCCCGCCGAGCCACGACACCGTCTCGTCGGGGCGCCGCCCCTCGCAGGCGACCAGGAACTGCTTCACGTCGGCCTGCAACCGGTCGAGCAGCACGTGCGGGTCGCGCTCGGTGAGGTGCCCGAGCAGCACGTCGTTGAAGCCCGCCACCGTGTCGACGGTGGTCCCGTCGAGCAGCTCGTCGAAGCCCGGCACCGGCGGGAGCGGGCGCTCCGGGTCCACCAGGCACACGTAAAGCCACGCGATGGACCCGACGTGGGCGAGCGTGTCCGCCACCGACCAGTGGGCCGTGGCCCCGGCCTGCGGCGGGGCGGCGCGGACCAGCTCGACGAAGCGGTCGGTCTGCTCCGCCAGGGCCGCCCGCGCCACCTGCCACCGTTCGTCGCTGACCGTCGCCGTCATCCGTCGCCTCCCGGCTCGCCGACCGCTTGCGGCCACAGGCTACAGCGGACGGTCACCGCCCGGTGACGCGCAGCTTGCGGACTTCGTCAGCCGGCCGAGCGCTCCCAGTCGACCGTGGGCAGGCCCGCGTCGGCGAGGGCCTTGTTGGCCGCGCTGAACGGCCGGCTGCCCAGAAAGCCGCGCGGGTTCATCGGGCTGGGGTGCCCGGCCTCCAGCACCACGTGCTGCGGGTTGGTGACCAGGGCGGCCTTCTTGCGCGCGTAGCCGCCCCAGAGCAGGAAGACCACCCGGGAGTCCATCGCGTCGAGCGCCCGGATGGTGGCGTCGGTGAACTCCTCCCAGCCCCGGTTGGCGTGCGAGCCGGGCGTGGCCTCGCGGACGGTGAGCACCGCGTTGAGCAGCAGGACGCCCTGCGCCGCCCAGCCGCTCAGGTTGCCGCTGCGCGGCTTCGGCACGCCGAGGTCCTCGCCCAGCTCCTTGAAGACGTTGCGCAGCGACGGCGGGACGCTGACGCCCTCGCGCACGCTGAAGCTGAGCCCGTGCGCCTGCCCCGCCTTGTGGTAGGGGTCCTGCCCGAGGATCAGCACCCGGCAGTCGGCCGGCGCGCAGAGCCGGTAGGCCGAGAAGAGGTCCTCCACCGGCGGGTAGACGGTGCGGGTCGCGTATTCCCCCGCGACGAACTCGCCCAGCGCGGCCGTGCGGGCCGGGTCGAGGTGCGGGGTGAGCACGGCACGCCAGGCCTCCGGCAGCAGCGCCAGCAGGTCCAGGGTGGGGGCGTCGTCGGGCATCGGCAACCTTTCGCCTGTCGGGTCCGTCCCCGCGCACTCTAGGCAGACGGTACGACAGCGCTCACGCGAGGGCGGCGAGGCGCCGCGCCCAGTCGCCGCCGACGGGCTCCAGCCCGACCACCCGGGTGTCGTCGTCGCGCCGGTCGACGCGCACCCGCAGGTGGGCCTCGACCAGTTGCTCGACCAGGCCCTCGCCCCACTCCACCACGGTCACCGACTCGTCCACCGACGCGTCCAGGTCGAGGTCGTCGATCTCGGCGCGCGGGTCGGCGGCGTCGCCCAGCCGGTACGCGTCGGCGTGCACCAGCGCCACCGTGCCGCCCCGCGCCGGGTCGGGCCGGTGCACCCGGGCGATCACGAAGGTGGGCGAGGTGATGTCGCCGAGCACGCCGAGCCCGGCCCCGATGCCCTGGGTGAGCGCGGTCTTGCCGGCGCCCAGCGGCCCGGTCAGCAGCAGCAGGTCGCCGGCGCGCAGCAGCCCGGCCAGCCGCCGCCCGAACGCGTGGGTGTCCTCGACCGTCGGCAGCTCGACGACGTGCGTCACAGCTCCTCCAGGAAGCGCGTCAGCGCCTCGTTGACCTCGTCGGCGTGCTCCAGCATCACCACGTGCCCGCTGTCGGGGATCTTGACGAACTCGGCGTGCGGCAGCCGCCGGACGATCTCCTCGGAGTGCGTCACCGGGGTGATCATGTCCTTGTCGCCGACGATCACCAGCACGGGGGTGCCGGCCAGCGCGGCGAGCGCCGGGAACCGGGAGTGCGTCGCCAGCGTGCGCAGGTAGCGGGTCACCGTGTCGGCGGACGTGCGCGAGTTCATCGTCTCGACGTACGACACCAGCGCCGGGCTGGGGTGCCGGGTGCCGAAGCCGTACCTGCGGGTAAGCAGCCAGGCCACGTTGGTGGTGGACTTGCGGGCCCGGTCGATCACCGGGCCGCCGTAACGGGTGACGTTGCCGACCATGTGCAGCACCGGCGCGCCGACCCGGCCGAGCAGGGCGGGCGCGACCAGCTTGGTCTCGGCGAGCAGGCCGCCGGAGGTGGCCATCAGCACCGTGCCGACGACCCGGTCGCCGAACAGCTCCGGGAACAGCTCGGCGAACGCCATGATGGTCATCCCGCCCATCGAGTGGCCGACCAGCACCAGCGGCCCCTCCGGGGCGGTGCGGTCGATCACCTCGCGCAGCGTCCGGCCGAGCGCGGTGAGGTCGTACTCGCCGGTCTCCAGCCGCCCGGACCGGCCGTGCCCCGGCTGGTCGTACGCGACGATCCGGTGTTCGCCCCGCTCGGCGAGCAGCTTGCGCTGGAAGTGGAACGTGCCCATGTCCAGGCAGAAGCCGTGCACCAGCACCACGGTCGGGTTGCCGGGCGTCGGCCGGGTCGGCTCGACCACCTCGACGTGGATGTCGGTGCCGTCGGGCATCTCCAGCCGGAACGACTCGTCGTACCGCTGGTCGTCGAAGACCTCGTCGGCGTACCGGTCGGTGGGGTCGGCCTTGAGCTTGCGGACCAGGGCGCGTTCGGCGGCCAGCCCGGCGGCGGCGACCCCGACGGCGGCCAGCGCGCCGACGGCGGCCCTGGCGTGCCCGGAACGGGGCAGCGGGATCCGGGAACGCGACGTCACGGGCGCTCGCCGTCGTAGACGCGCGGCACCCGGGTGCTGCCGAACCGGGTGACGATCTCGTAGTTGATGGTGCCGGTCGCCTCGGCCCAGTCGTCGGCCGTGGGCGCGCCGTCGACGCCGCTGCCGAAGAGCGTGACGACGTCCCCGGCGGCCACCGGGTCGTCGCCGCAGTCGACCACGAACTGGTCCATGCAGACCCGGCCCGAGATCGTCCGCCGCTTGCCGGCGAGCCGCACCGGGCCGCTGTTGGAGGCGTGCCGGGGCACCCCGTCGGCGTAGCCGAGCGGCACCAGGGCGAGGTTCGCCTCCCGCTCGGTGGTGTAGGTGTGCCCGTACGAGACGCCGGAGCCGGCGGGGACGCGCTTGGCGAGCATCACCCGGGCCCGCGCGGTCATCGCCGGGCGCAGCCCGTAGCTCTCCCCGGCGATCGGGGAGAGGCCGTAGACGGCCAGCCCGGGCCGCACGAGGTCGAAGTGGGTGTCCGGCCGGGTCAGCGTGGCGGCCGAGTTGGCCAGGTGCCGGTAGCGCGGCCGCAGCCCGGCCTGCTCGACCATGCCGAGGCCCTCGTGGAAGACGGCGATCTGGCGGTCGATGGTCGGATGACCGGGCGAGTCCGCGTAGACGAAGTGGCTCCACACCCCGACCACCTCGACCAGGCCGTCGGCCTGCGCCTTGGCGGCGCCGTCGAGCAGGGCCGGCCAGTCCGCGACGGTCGCGCCGCCCCGCGCCAGCCCGGTGTCGATCTTGAGGTGCAGCCGGGCCGGCCGACCGGCGGCGCGGCCCGCCTCCACCATCTCGTCGAGCTGGGGCAGGCTGGCGACGCCGAGGTCGACCCCGGCGGAGACGCCCTCGTGCAGCGGCAGCCCGGGCGCGAGGAGCCAGGCCAGCACCGGCACCGTGATCCCCGCCCGACGCAGGGTCAGCGCCTCGTCCAGCGTGCAGACGCCCAGCCAGTCCGCCCCGGCGTCGAGCGCGGCGCGGGCGGCCGGGACCATGCCGTGGCCGTAGCCGTCGCCCTTGACCACCGCCATCAGCTCGGCGGCGGTGCCGGACCTCAGCCGGCTCACGTTCTCGCGGATCGCGTCCAGATCCACCCGCACCTCGGCCTGCCACATGCCCCCAGCCTACTTTCCGCGCTGATCTCCCAGACCGAGGCCGGCACACCCCCGCCGCGCCTCAGCCGAGGCGGGCGAGGACCGGGCGGAGGGCGTCGGCCACGTCGGGCGCGGTCACCGGCCCGCCCCGGGCCGCCTCCCGGCCGGCGAGCCCGTGCAGGTACGCGGCCGCGGCCGCCGCGCGCTCCGGCGCCAGCCCGGCCGCCAGCAGCGAGCCGAGCAGCCCGGCCAGCACGTCGCCGGTGCCGCCGGTGGCCAGCGCCGGGGTGCCGGTCGGGTTCACGTACGCCCGGCCGTCCGGCGTGCCGATGACCGTGCGGTCCCCCTTGAGCAGCACCACCGCGTTCATCCAGGCGGCCAGCCGCAGCGTGGCCCCCACCCGGTCCGCTCCCGGGCTCTCCCCGCAGAGCCGGGTGAACTCGCGGTCGTGCGGGGTGACCACGATCGGGGCGTCCCGCCCGCGCAGCCGGTCGGCCAGCGAGCCGTCGACCAGCAGGGTCAGCGCGTCGGCGTCGAGCACCACGGGCACCGGGGCGGCGAGGACGGCGCGCAACTCCCCGGCCGCCTCCTCGCCGGTGCCGAGCCCGGAGCCGCAGACCCACGCCTGCACCCGCCCCGCGTCGGCGACCCGACCCGTCGCGATCACCGACGGGTGCCGGTGCAGCACGTCGGCCCGCGCGGAGCCGGCGTAGCGCACCATGCCGGTCGGGCCGGCCAGCGCCCCGGCGACCGAGAGCACCGCCGCGCCGGGATAGGTCGCCGAGCCGGTCGCGACGCCCACCACCCCCCGGGTGTACTTCTCCGAGGCCACGCCGAGCCGGGGCCACCAGTCGGCCACGTCCGACCACTCGGTGACGCGCAGCGCCGGGCTGCCGCGCAGCCACGGCTCCAGCCCGATGTCGACCAGTTCCACCTCGCCGGCGAGCGCGGCGGCCGGGCCCACCACCAGCGCGGGTTTCAGCGCGCCGAAGGCGACCGTCACGTCGGCGCGGACGGCGCTGGGCCGCCCGGCGGCGGTCAGCGGCACGTGCCCGGTGTCGACCCCGACGCCGCTGGGGACGTCCACCGCGACCACGGTGGCCGGGGCGCCGTCGCGCCCGCGGTGCCGCACCAGGCTGGCGGCGAGCTGGTCGGCGGTGTCCCGGAGCCCGCCCCGGCCGCCGATCCCGACGATGCCGTCCAGCACCAGGTCGACCGTCGCCGGCGGCCGGTCCACGATCCGCCCGCCGGCGGCCCGTAGCGCGGCCAGCCCCTCGGCGTGCGCCCGGCCGGGGGTGAGCAGCAGCGCCGACACGGCCGCGCCGCGGCGGGCCAGGTGCGCGCCGGCCAGGAGGGTGTCGCCGCCGTTGTCGCCGGAGCCGACCAGCAGCAGCACCCGGGCGGCGTACACCCCGCCCCGGTCGGCGAGCAGCAGCGCGCACCGCCGGGCCAGTCCGGCGGCCGCCCGCCTCATCAGCGTCCCGGGTGGCAGGGTCGCCATCAGCCCCGCCTCCGCCGCGCGTACGTCCGCGACCCGCCACACCGATCTCACGCCACCGCCCCCGTCCGACTTCCCGGCGCGCCCCGCCGGCGCGCCCCGATCACCGTTCCGCGACCACCATCGCCGAGGCGATCCCGCCGTCGTGGGACAACGACAGGTGCCAGCGGCTGACCCCGCGCTCGACGGCCGCCGCGGCGACCGTGCCGGAGACGGTCAGCCAGGGACGGCCGTCGGGATCCGGCACGATCTCGCAGTCGTGCCAGCTCAGCCCGGCCGGCGCGCCCAGCGCCTTGGCGACGGCCTCCTTGGCCGCGAACCGCGCGGCCAGCGACTCGGGCGAACGGGGGTTGCCGGAGCTGGTGTAGCGCTCGGCCTCCGTGAAGAGCCGGTCGGCGAGCAGCGGCGTCCGCGCCAGGGCCCTGGCGAACCGCTCGACCAGGACGACGTCGATGCCGACAGCGACGATCACGGGCTCACCCTACCGGCGCGGGCGGCCGCACATTAGCCGCCGGCTGACCGCGGGGCAACGCCTGTGGACGACGGCGTGCGTCGGCCGGGGACGGCCGTCCACAGGGCGCCTGGGGGCCGGTGGACGCCGCCTAGCGTCCCGGTCGTCGATGTTCCGCGAGGCACGGGGGCCGCCATGACCGAGGAGCCGATCACCGTACGACCAGAGGCGCTGCGCGGGGCCGCGAGGGCGCTCGGCGACGACGCGTACCGGCTGGCGCACCTGCTGGCCGGGGCGGCCGGGCTGGTGGTGCCGGCCCCGGAGTGGGCGGCCGGGGCGGCGCTGACCGGGCTGGAGTCGGCGGTGCACGCCTGGTTCGGCGCCCTCGGTGCCCGGGTGGCGGCGACGGCCGGGGCGGTGCGCGCGGCGGCGGAGGCGTACGAGGCGGTGGACGACCGGGCCGCCGGCCGGCTCACCGCCCTGCCCCGATGACCGCGCCGGCCCCGCCGACCGGCGCGCCCGGTCCGGTGCCGCCGGTGAATCGAGCCGCCTCCGGGCCGCCTGCCCCAGCACCGGCGGCGGACCGGGCCGCCTCCGGGCCGCCTGCCCCGGCGCAGGCGGCGGACCGGGCCGCTTCCGGGCCGCCTCCTCCGGCGCCCGCGGCGGACCGGGCGGCTTCCGAGCCGCCTGCCCCAGTACCGGCGGCGAACCGGGCCGCTTCCGGGCCGCCTCCTCCGGCGCCCGCGGCGGACCGGGCGGCTTCCGAGCCGCCTGCCCCAGTACCGGCGGCGAACCGGGTCGCCTCCGGGCCGCCTGCT
>NZ_JBSGDY010000038.1:0-43921 GCF_053602615.1 Micromonospora sp. NPDC004336 | reverse complement strand
GCTGGCTGCGGGTGGGCACCACCGCCGCCCTGGCCGTCGCGTTCTTCGCCGTGCAGCCGCTGCCGGCCGGCTGGCCGCCGCGTCGGCCCTGGAGGCCGAGGCCCGGACCCTGCTCCGGGCGCTGCCGGGCTACCGTGAGCCGCAGTACGTCGAGTACTTCGGCCAGCCCTGACCGACAGCACCCGAGGGACGGGTTTCGGCGGAGCGATTCGCTCAGCGCAGGCCGCCCGGCCCGACCAGGCCCTTCTCGTAGGCGACGGTGACCAGTTGCGCCCGGTCACGCACCGCCAGCTCGGTCGACAACCGCCCGACGCGTCGCTCCCCGAGACTCAGATGCCGTCCCAGAAGGGCAGCCGGTGCGCGGCACTCCGGTCGAAGTGGCCCACCCGGTCGAGGTCCAGGCCCTGGACGTACGGGTGCTGCCGCCACGCCGGTAGGCCGTGGCCGTTGGGGTTGCCCGTGGCCGCGAACCGCGCCCAGTAGCCGATCATCAGGTCGCCGAGTCGACGCTGCTTCTGGGTGAGCGGGGCGGACTCCCACGACGGGTCGAAGAGGAACGGCAGTTCCGAGCCGTGCGATGCCAGGGGCTCCACCTGATCGTCGGGGAACGGGAACAGCTGCGGTGCGGTCCGGTCGAGGAACTCGTAGGAATAGACCGGGACGTGCCTGGCCAACAACCGGTCGGTGTCCCGCGCCGACCTCGCCCAGTCGAGGTCGCTCAGCACGGCGGCAGCGGTCTGGGTGGGCACGTCGCCGGGCGGATAGGCGGCCAGGACAGCCGGCGCCCGCTCCCCGAAGATCTGGGTAAGGCCATCGACGTACTGTGCGGCGGTGAGCTTGGGAAACACCATCGACGCGAACATGGTGCCCTCGTCCCGGGTGATGCCCGACAGGATCGGCACCCGGTGGAAGCGTCCCTCGGCGAACACCTTTGCCGGGTCTTCCGGCAGCACGGCGTTGCCGTAGCCGGGAAGAGGCAGTGCGGGCTGCGCGAGAAGTTCCAGAGTTGTCTTGCTCCGCAGGCAGGCGACATCGGGGCAGGAGACCTGCTCGGCGATGAACTGCCCGTGTCCCTCATGAGCCGAGGCGGGAACCCAGAGCGGCACGCCGAGGACTGCCGGCAGGTCGCCCTGGCTCCAGCACGGGGAGCTCTGGGTGATCGCGCGGTGGAACAGGCCGGCCGAGGCCGGGGCGGCGAGTTGGGCGCAGACCGAGTGCGAGCCCGCTGACTCACCAGCGAGCGTGACGTTGCCGGGATCACCGCCGAACGCGGTCGCGTTGCGTCGTACCCAGCGCAGCGCCGCCTGCTGGTCCTGCACGCCGAACGCCCCGCTGTCGGGCAGACCGGGGTGGCCGAAGAAGCCGAAGATTCCCAGCCGGTAGTTGACGGTCACCACGACGATGTCGCCGCGAGCGGCGAGGCGGGCGGCGTCGTAGTCGCTGCCGGCGCCCTTCGTCAGGCTGCCGCCGTGCAGCCAGACAAGCACCGGCTTGAGATTGCGAGGTGAGGCGCCACGCGGCGCGGTCACGTTGAGGTAGAGGCAGTCCTCGCTGTCGCTGGCTGGCAGGCCCCAGCTGTCAGCTGTCTGAGCGCACCGGTTGCCGGGTCGCGTCGCGTCGCGGACGCCTGCCCACGGCTCGACAGGTTGCGGCGAGCGCCAGCGCAGCTCGCCGACGGGTGCGGCGGCGTAGGGAATGCCCTGGAAGAGCCGGTGGTCACGGCGCACGGTGCCGGACATCCAGCCGGCGTCGGTGCGCACCTTGCCGGGATCGGCGGCCGCAGGCGCAGGCATCGCCAGCAACGCGACGGCGATGACGATGGTCGTCAGGATTCGCATGCGACCACGCTGTCATCCGAGAGCCCTGATCGGGATGAGGTTCTCCGCCCAAGGGGGGTGTAGCTACCTACACCCGGCAGGCCGCCGCGACGGCCTCCTCAGGCAATACCACCCGCTACCGGCTCAACCATGGCGGCGACCGGCGCCTGAACCGAGCGCTCTACACCGTCGCGCTGGTCCGGATGGGCCACGAATCGCGAACCCGCGACTACGTCACCGCCGCATCAGCGAGGGCCGCACCAAACGCGAGATCATGCGCAGCCTCAAGCGCTACATCAGCCAGGGCTCCGGCAGAGTCGGGCCACTAGGCTCCGCGCATGCAGCATTGCCGAGTTTCCTCCGCCAAACACACAGCAATCGGGGCGTTACTGCTCGTCCTGGCCGTAGCCGGCTGCAACTCCAAGGCGGAATCGTCCTCCGATGCCACGTGGTCGAGCCCGGACACCACCGCTACCGCGACCGCCTCCCGCGCTGCTTCCCCCGAAAGTCCCCGTGACGCCGAAACTTCCGCGTCTTCCTCCCCCACCGCGGACGAGTCACGGAAGGCCGAAGCGGCACAGGAGCCCAAAGCGGCGCCGAGCGGGGGCGGCACCAAGTACCCGGCGTGTGCCGACGGCGACTGCAAGGTGTCCTTCTCCGGTTCGGTCGAATTCCCACTCGGCAGGTGGACGGTGTCGTCCTCCGTGGAGGATGGCGGTGTCAGGGTGCGACTGACCGACGCCAATGGCAGGGGCGGCGGTGGCGGCTTCATGGCGGGCCCCGGGTGCAGTGTGGCGATCCACGCCGACGGCGGCGGGCGAGTCGGATGCGACCAGCCCGGAGCCGAGCCCAAGCCGGGAGGGTGGGTCGTGCACCTGCTGGAACTGGACGGGAACGCCGCGGTCATCCGAGCGATCCTGGGCTGACCGTGAGGATCGCTGTCGCAGCCTGATCGTGCTGGGCTGTGGTCTGGCGGCCGTGCGTGTGACCCTCGGTCTGATTGGCTTCGTGCCTTCGAGCCGACTTGCCCACGCACGGTCACCGGCCCCGGCCGGGTCTGCTGCACGGGTAGGTGGCCTACTGGAAGACCGGGTAGAGCGAACGGGTCCGCAAGGCCGCACCGACCGCGACCGCCCCCGACCTCGGGGTATTTGCTCTGTCGAGCCACAGCGGTTTCCTCCTCCTCGGCAGGATGCCAAGTCAGGAGGTGTCCGGTCTCAGGGGGTCACTTCAGTCTGGGACCGAGTGCACCTGACCAACGTTGAAGCGCTCGGTGGCGGCACTATCGCCTACGACGACGCCCACGACCGGATCGCGCCACACATCCACGTCAGCGTCGGACTCAAGGAGCACAGCGCGACCGGCTACACCAGTCACCTGCTCGCCGCGACGATTCAGTTCCTTACCGAGATGATGCTGATCATCGAGGTCGTTGCGCCCGTCATGCGTCGTATCCCCGAGGCGAACCTCTACGACGTGCCGCTGTTGCGGATCGGCGACACCTGAGAGGCCAGTGGTATCCACGCCTGCCACGAGAGGTGGAATCTGGATCGGAAGCCGCTCAAGCGACTTGTTCGCATCGCGGTGGCTGTCTGCGGTGCCGACCGCCTCGCCGGTGTCTGGTGGCCTCGCGAGTAGCCCGGTAGGTTCAGCATCAAGCACTTTCATTACCGTCGATTGGGGATGCCGGCCAGGTGTCGCAGGTCGAGAAGATCACCGGTGAGCTCCGCGCGTTGATGGCCGGGGTCGAACGGGCGCAGGGGTTGGCAGCCGCCGCCGATAGTCGGGCGCAGGAGGTGGCGTTGCGGGCCGCAGGCGCGGGCTTCGTCGCCGTGGCGGAAGGGTGTGGCGCGGGTGCGCAACGCGATCACGAGCGTCCAGGGCGGCCTGGGAAGTCTCGCCGGTTCGATCGGCGAGGCGACGAAGGCCACCGCGGCGGTGCCGAACGAGGCCACCCCGCAGGAGACGATCGCCGGGCTGGCGCCCGTGCAGAGCGCCGTGGACGCCGCTCGTGACGCGGCGACCGGGGCCATCACCGGAGTCGGTGAGGCGCAGCAACTCGTCGCCATGGTCCTGCAGGGCGGGCAGCCCGGGCCGCTGCTGCAGGCCCTGGACAGCATCAAGCAGGTCCTGGTGCTGGTCGTTCAGCGCACCGGCGGGGCCCGGCAGGCCGTCGAAGCGGCGATCGCGCAGGCCCGGCAGTTGGGGTCGTCGGGAAACTGACAGGGGCTGGCGGTCATCCACCGGCCAGCCCTAACCCTTCCGAGCACGGTGACCCGCCGTCGACACCTCATGCCGCCGGCGACGCCACATCCGCTGACCACGGCCACGGCACGCCCTGGACCAGACAGCCAACCGGTGTCCCAGGCGGGACGCCGACCGGTCCGAAAACCAGAATTCCACCCCGGTTGGACGACGAAGGGCGGCGTCCGTTGGAGCTCGAGAACGAATGCGCCGATATAGTCGCCAGCAAGAGCTACCGGGTCCACCAGAACCCCACCAGGCAGGAGATCGCCGACGCCCGGCTCCGTACCGGCGACTCGGGCAACCCGAACAAAGACCCGGATTACCTGATCGAAGGTCACGTGTTCGACTGCTATTCGCCCACTCTCGGTAAGCCGGTGCGGGGCGTCTGGAGCGAGGTCCGCGCCAAGGTCGACAAGGAGCAGACCCAACGCGTGGTGCTGAACCTGCACGACTGGCACGGAGACCTCGCGGCCCTGCGGACACAGTTCGACACCTGGCCCGTCGAGAGGCTGAAAGAACTCGTCGCGGTAACGCCGAGTGGCGCGATCGTGCAGATCATCCGTCGAGACTGAGGAGAGGCGCAGAGATGGCTGTCGAGTTCAGGTTGACGCTGGCGGGTGACCTGCCCCTGGACCAGATGGCTGATCTCGTGGCAGCCGAACCCGCCGAGAAGCCTAGGCCGAGCGGCACCAACCCGCGGCTGTTCAGTGCTCGCCTCTACGACACCCGCGGGTACGCGCTGACCGTCTCCTCAGGGAGCCAGGGCTATTTCGATGCCGAGGCCGACGACGGTGCCCGCTGGGAGTGGGAGCCGGAGACGTACGTCGACATCGACTTCTCCATGCGGGCAGACGACCTGGTCGGCAAGGGGATCCCGAACATGATGAAGGCCGTGGCCCGGGTGTTGGCCGCCCGACAGGAGGACGCGGCGCTGGTCCAGAACGGCAACTGGCTCCTGCTGACCCGCGTCGGGGGCAAACTCCGCAGACACCGGCCTACCTGGTGGAGCCACTACGGCATAGACGACCTCATCACCCCATGAGCCAGCCGCGCGTGGGCGACTCGCTGACGGACGGCGCGGCTTCGACCCGCCGTCCGTGCGTGACATCGACGTCGTCTTCCTCGACCCGGTGGACCTGATTCGCGACAACGAAGACCGGGCCGCAGCAGGGCCGATGGCGACGTGGCCGGCCCCCTGTGGGAGGTGACGCCCAGCCGGGAAAGCGGGTAGCCCCACGAGATCTTCGATGATGTGCGCGGTGTGTGCTCTTCAGCGGATACCAACCCGGGTGAACCGGTGCCAACGCGGGTCACCGTGGCCGACCGCCGGTCGCAACCCGGGGTTCGTATGCTCGGGGTGTGCTCCTGGGCTGCGACGACACGGGTCCGGGGAACGTGGGTGAACGTGGGCCACTCCCTGCCACCTCAAGTGAACCTGCAGGTCGCTAGACTAGGCCCTCGCGCCCCCGTAGCTCAGGGGATAGAGCAACGGTTTCCTAAGACGACGCTCTATCTGTACCCGGAGGCTGACTACCTGCCGGTTCCTATTCTTCTTGCATATTAATGGGTCGCACGCGGTCCTTGCTGTGCTCGCTTGCTGAAGATCAGCAGAATAGGCGTAAGTCCTGCTCAGGTCCTGCCTCGGTCGGTTCGACGCGTCCTTGCCAAATCTCGCGAAGTTGCCGCGCCGCGTCAGTCTACGGTGCCGCGAGTGCCTGGGCCAGTAGCGCGGTGAGTTTGGCTGCGCGTGCCGGGTGGTGATGACCGACCCAGGCAACTCGCCCGATGAGGTATTGGGCGAAGTCGGGGTGGCCGGTCCTGTTCTGCGCGGCGAGGCCGGTGCGGGCGGCGTTGTGGAGGATGGCGCGGAGCCGGTCGTAGTCGTCGCGTGGTGTGGCGGGGTGGTGGTTGACGACGAGTCCGGCGAGGAGTTGCCGGTCGGCTCGGCCACGGACACGGGTCTTACCTGTGTGGACTTCGAAGCCCTCGTCGCGGGCGATGTGGGTGACGGCGGCGATCAGGTCGTGGATGCGGCGGGTGGTGAGGTCGCCGGAGAAGGCGAGGTCGTCGGCGTAGCGGGTGTAGGTGATCTCGAAGGCGTCGGCGAGGCCGGTGAGGCGTCGGTCGAGTCGGTAGGCACACAGGTTCGCCAGCGCGGGTGAGGTGGGCGCGCCTTGGGGCAGGTGACCGGTGCGCAGCGCGGCGAGCCGCGCCGCCCGCTCCGGTAGGTCGGTGGGTGCGCGGCGCAGGACGGGGTTCGGGGTGCGGGTGGTGCAGAGTCCGGTGAGGGTGTGGGCGACGGGTTCGGGGTAGCCGGCGGTGCGGAACAGTCCGTAGGCGCGGGTGGCGGGGATGTGGGTGAAGAAGGCGAGCAGGTCGATCCGGACGACGACCGGCTGTGCGGTGTGGGCGGCGGCGAAGGTGTGGGCGGAGCGGCCGGGTACGAAGCCGTGGGCGGCGGGGTGGACCGGGATGGGGCCGAGGACCTCGGTGAGGAGCCGGCGTTGCAGGGCGCGCAGCCGGGACTTCGGTGCCTCGATGAGCCGGCCACCCGCGGTCCAGCGGTAGTGGTAGTGGTGCAGCCGGTGGGCGGTGGCGCGTCGGTTCATGGCGCGTCGGTCGGCGTACCAGTCGAGGTACTCAATGCTCAGGTCGAGCGTCGCGGCCAGGTCGCCGACCGTGTCGATGACCGGATTGTGCCAGGGACGGCGGACGGTGCGGGTCGGCGTCACTGGGCGCGTGTGGAGGACGATCGGCCGCTGGTGCTGGCGGGCGGCGGCGACTGCCGCGCGCAGCGGGTCGAGGGTGCTCAGGAACGTGGCGAGCTCGCGTGGCCGGTCGGTGGGTGGGCGTGGGTAGGCGGCCAGCACCGCGTCGGCGACCGGCCACAGCCAGCGGCGTCGCACGCCGAGGACGAGCCCACCCTGGTCGACGAGATCGGCACGGCGCCAGCCCTTGCCGGCGAGGAACGCGTCGGCGAGCGCGGTGGCCAGGGCGTGATTGGTGGTCACGATCGGGCCGATGGTGGCAGCGTGTCCCGACGATGCCCGGTCGTGCGGGTGCACAGGCTCGCGGAGCGTGCCGACGCACCTGTGGTGTGCTGCCGAGGTGAGTGTCGCGTCCCCGGGGTTGCCCCGGAGAGACCGTGACCGGACCCCGCGTGGGGGAGCGGCCTGGTCAGCTCGGGACACGCTGCCATGGGAGCAGCGTAGAGAACGCAGACCGTCATGGGTGTCCGCGATGGGTGTGGCGCGGTGGAGAGAACCGTTTCGCCGGGTGATGCGTCCTAACCTTGCGTGATGGACGTGGACGACGAGGAGCTGTTGCGTCTCGTCGGGAAGGGTGACCGTGGGGCGTTCGACGTGCTGTATGCGCGTAACGCGCCGTGGTTGGTGCTGCGTCTGCGCCGCCGGTGCCGGGATCCGGAGTTGGTCCGGGAGGTGGTGCAGGAGACGTTCCTGACGGTGTGGCGGGCCGCGGCCGGCTACCGCGGGGACGGTGCGGCGGTGGGCTGGCTGTGGTCGGTGGCCGCCGGTCGGTTGATCGACGCGCGGCGTCGCGCGTTGGCCCGTCCGCAGAGTGTGGGGGTGCCGGGCGACGACGTGTTGGCGTGGTCTCCGTCGGCGGAGGACGAGGTCTTGGCGGGCGCGTACGACGCCGAGTTGGAGCGTGCGCTGCATCGGCTGGCTCCGGAGTTGCGGGCGGTGTTGCAGGCGACGGTGCTGGACGGTCTGACGGTGCGGGAGGCCGCGGTGTTGCTGGGTGTGCCGGAGGGCACGGTGAAGACCCGGGCGATGCGGGCGCGCCGCGAGTTGAGGGCGGCCCTGTCATGACCGGGTTTCACGTTGACGCCGGGGTGCTGGCGGCGTACGT
The DNA here is from genome assembly GCF_053602615.1 of Micromonospora sp. NPDC004336. Classification (NCBI taxonomy): domain Bacteria; kingdom Bacillati; phylum Actinomycetota; class Actinomycetes; order Micromonosporales; family Micromonosporaceae; genus Micromonospora; species Micromonospora sp. NPDC004336. The sequence continues at coordinate 35,984 of NZ_JBSGDY010000038.1, read as the reverse complement.
CGAGGGACGTCTCGCTGACGTGGACGCGTGGTCGGTGGAGGCGCACCTCGACCGCTGTGCGGCCTGCCGGACGAGCATCGCCTCGGACGCGTCGACGGCTTCTGTGGTGGAGGCGGTCGCGGTGTCGCTGGGCGGCCGGTTGCCGCGGCAGGGGCGGGTGCGACGGGCGACCGGGTGGCGGCGGATCAGGGTGTTGGTGGGTGCGGGGCCCGCAGCGCGGGCGGCGTGGTTGCTGTCGGTGGCGGTCACCGGGGTGCTCACCGCGGGGTTGGCGGTCAGCCCGACGGTGGTTCCGCCGTGGTTGCTCCTGCTGATCGCGCCGGCACTGCCCGCTGTCGGTACGGCCCTGTCGTACGGGCCGCGAACGGATCCGCTGCATGAGCTGATCGCGGGGACACCGCAGGGCGGCCTGCGGATCGTGCTGTGGCGCACGCTGGCGGTCCTCGCGGTCGCCGCGCCCGTCGCGGTCCTGGCCGGCGCGGTGACGGGTATCGGTACGCCGGGGTGGTGGCTGCTTCCCTGTGTCGCGTTGACCGCACTGACGTTGGCGCTCGGCTCGTTGGTCGAGCCCGCGTACGCCGCGCTGGTGGTGGCGGGGGCGTGGGCGGTGGTGGTGCTGGCGCCGCCGGTCGGCGGTCTGGCGGTCCTGGTGTCGGCCGGCCCGGGCTGGCTGGGCGTCACCGCGGCGGCCGCGGCGGTGGTGTACGTGCGTCGGGAACGCGTGGGAAGGCAACCGGCATGACGACGGTGAGCGTCGACGGCCTGCGGGTCAGCTACGGCAAGCGGATCGTCCTCGACGACCTGGACCTCGATCTCGGTGTGGGGGTGCACGGGTTGCTCGGCCCGAACGGCGCCGGGAAGACCACCCTGATGCGGGTCCTGGCCACGGTCCTGCGCCCCGATCGAGGCGAGGTGCGGCTGCTGGGCCACCACCTCGGCGACCCATCGGCGTTGCGGCAGGCGCGCCGCCAGTTGGGTTACCTGCCGCAGGCATTCGGGTTCTACCCGCGCTTCACCGTGCGGGAGTTCGTTGAGTACTTCGCCTGGCTCAAGGAGATGCCGCCGGCGCGGATTCCACTGGCGGTGGACCGGGTGATCGAGCGGGTCGGTCTGCTGGAGCGCGCCGACGACCGGATGAAGCACCTCTCCGGCGGGATGCTGCGCCGCGCTGGCATCGCCCAGGCCATCGTGAACGACCCTCGGCTGCTGCTGTTGGACGAGCCGACCGCCGGTCTGGACCCGGAGCAGCGGGTGCAGTTCCGGGCGCTGCTGCGGGAGCTGGGCCTGGATGCCGTGGTCCTGGTCAGCACGCACCTGGTCGAGGACGTCGTGGCGGCGTGCACCCGGGTCAACCTGGTCGACAGGGGACGGCTGGTCTTCACCGGCCTCCCCGATGAGCTCATCGCCGCCGGTGGGGACGGCGACAGCGGCGACTCCCCGATTGAACGGGGCTACACGGCGGTGCTGCGTGGCGCGCGGACGGCACCGCGGTGAGGCGCGCGCTGAGGGTGGAGCTACGCCGGGGTACTGCACCACTTGCTGCGGTGGCGATGTTCGGTGCCGGAGTGTGGATGCTGGCCGTGCACCCGGACGACTGGGCCGGCCGGTGGGCGGGCCTTGCCAACTACCTGCGGGTGTCGCTGCTGATCCTGTGCGCTCTCATGATCGCTGCCGGGGCGTGGCAGTCCGGCAGGGAACGACGGCGCGACATCGACGAGCTGATCGCCTCCACCCCCCGCCCGGGCTGGCAACCACTGGTGATGGCCTGGTTCGCCGTCACCGTGGCCGGTGTCGCCGGGCTGCTGGTCGCGTTCGCCGGGGCGGCGGTGCTGGTCGCCCGGGTCGCGACCTACGCCGGCGGAGGCTGGTGGTGGACGTTGACCGTCGGTGTCCTCGCCCTGGCCGCCGCCGCCGCGATTGGCGTCCTCGTCGGGCGGCTCGTACCGCTTCGGGTGGCGGCCCCGATCGCCGGCCTCGCCACCTACCTGGGCCTGGCCATCATCACCTACTGGGACGGCACGCCCGGCGCGTGGCTCTCGCCCGTCTACGGCGGCTGGGCGGTGTACTCGCGCGTCCCCGGCCGGATCACCGCGTTGCAGGCAGCCTGGCTGGTGGCCCTGACGGTCCTGCTGCTCGCCGCCGCCGCACGGCAGCAGCGAGCAGCCCTGCTGGCCGGCGGACTCGCCGTCGCCGTCGCCGTGCCGATCACCACCGGCCCGGGCACCCACCGCCTCCCGGCCGACCCGGCCGCGGTCGAGCTAGTGTGCACGAGCAGCGGCCCGCAGATGTGCCTCTCCCGGATCAACGCGTTCCTGATCGACGACGTCGCCACAGTCGTGCAGCCGATCCTGGGACGTCTCGACGGGATACCCGGAGCACCCCGGCGGGCAGCCGACCAGGCCGCGCAGCCGGCCGGTCAGTCCATCGAACGGGACGACGGCACGGTCTGGCTCAACCTCGACTACCAGTCCACCGCCCTGGGCGGCCTGGCCAGCCGCAAGAACCTGCGGGCGGACTTCCGGCAGGTGACCCGGACCAGATGCGAGGACCCCTCCGGGACACGCAACATCGACATGCGGGTGTACCGGACCGACACCCTGGCCACCGACTGGATGCTCGACGAGGCAGCCACCCCGGACGACGTGCCCCTCACCGTGCTCCGCGCACTGCCGGAGCCGGCGCAGCGTTCCTGGTTCGCCGCCTACCTCGACGCCGCCCACCGATGCGACATCCCGGCGCTGATTCGCCTCGGCGAGCAGCCGTGACCAGCCGCCTGCTCACGCTTCATCTGCGCTCCCGCGGCGCGACCACGTTCGTGGTCGATGTCGGCGTCATCGCGCTGCTCGCCTGGGCCGCCGGAACATGGCTCGCCAGCCGGCCCTACTTCGACGGGCCCGCCGCCCGCGTCCCCGTGGTCGCACTCGCACCGCTGCTGGCCGCACTCCTGCTCGGCCCCACCCTCGCCGGCGCCGACGAGGACCTCGAACGCAGCACACCCCTGCCGTGGCGGGCCTGGCGAGCCGGTCACCTACTCGTCGCCGCCTTCGTCACCGCCACGGTGCTCAGCCTTGCCGGACTGCGGGCACCCGACACGTACGGTGCACATGCGCTGGTACGTAATGCTCTCGGTTGCGTCGGACTGGTCGCCGGCGGGGCGGTGCTGCTCGGCGCGCGGCTGGCGTGGCTGCCCGCCTTCGTCTACGTGTGCGCCGTCTACGCCGCCGCTCCGCGTCAGACCGGCACCGCCGTTGCTGCGTGGGCCTGGCCGATTCAACCCTCAACCTCCACAACGTCCTGGCTCGCCGCTGCCACGATCTTCGTCATCGGTGTCGCCGCATACCTGCACCGAGGGTCCCGTGCCTCGGCTGGCCGCCGCCACCGTCCAAGTCGCTGATCGGGGGCCCCGCCTTGCGTCAGCACGGAGTCTGAGCCGCCAGGACATGACCACCGAGGTTCTCGCCGCCGTACGAAGGCTGCCCGCCGCCGTTACGGAACTGGCCTCATCGGACGTCGGCCGTGGTGGCGCAGGCACGGCCGTACGCTGCGAAAATGGACACCGGATACGCCTGGGGCATCGACCAGCCGCCTGATCCCGCTGTGGCCAGGGCCGCCGACACGGACGCGGATGGCTTGACACCGGAGCAGCTGCCGGAGGTACGCGAACTGACCGCGCGGGGCTGGCAGTTGGCCCCCGATGCTCCGATGCTGGTCTTCCTTCCCGCGGTGTGGCCCCCGCAGCTGCGCACCTGGGTGCCGGACCGGGCAAGCCGCTACGAGACCTGGACTGAGCTGGACCCGAAGACGTACGAGGTGCTGCGGGAGCGGACCGTGCGGTCGAGCTGGGAGTCCCGCAACGAGGTCGAGAACGACAACGATGCCCTGCTGGCCGACGCGGGCATCACCGGCCGGCCTCGGGGTCGGCTATGGCTGCTGAAGCCGCCGCCCGGGTTCACCTCGGTCGACGACTTCCTCGCCGAACTCGGCCGGCGCGCTGATACCGCCGGCATCGACGGGGCGTGCAGCCCGGAATACGTACGGCTCACCCGGAACGTGCTGCGAGAAATGACTGCCTGAGGATCCGTGGGCACGGCGGTACCTGCGATTCTGCCCGCCGACCGACACTTCCACCGCGGTCCTGGTCAGACTCATGACAGCGAGCGTAACCAAGGTCGCCGCCAGCCCGCTCACCGGCGATTCCTCGTCGTCGTTCACCGGACGCCCGTCAAATACATCTGCGTCGGCGTCGGCAATTCGTCGAGGAAACCGAAGGGCTGCGCGCCAGGCTCACCCGACTCGTCGCCCGTCCGATCCTGGCCGGGCCGGAATAGGGAGGGCGGTAGGCGTAGCTCATGTCGATGAGGTGGGGCGTTCGGTCACTCGCGGGTCAGCCCGGGTGGCAGCGCGTCTTCGTCGGGTCGGACCTGGCGGGCGTTGGTCAGGGAGTCGCTTGCGATGGTGTGGATCAGTGGTGCGGGGCCGCCGATGCAGGTCCAGGTGTCGTCCCAGAGCGCGGGGACCAGCCATGACCGGTCGGCGGGGAAGAACAGGTCGGGTAGCGCTCCGTGAGGGTGGCGGATGTGTCCACCGGTGCGCCAGGTGAGGGCTTGCTCGGGGCCGGCCTCGACCAGCACGTACGGCCAGTTCCAGTAGAGGAACACCCTCGGGGCGTGGGAAAAGACGACGTCGTGGGCGCCGGTGTCGAGGTAGGCCAACCACCACGGCAGGTCAGGAGTGTGCGTGGTGAGATCCTCGATCAGGGCGTGCTCGTAGGCGGCGGCGGTGACCTGGTCGGTTTGGTACGTGGTGGCGTAGGCGTCGAAGACCGGCGGGATGGCGGTGGTGATCGAGACGCCGGCAGTGGTGTGCCCGGCGATCCAGCTCACGTCGGCGGCGGCGCCGACGCGCCAGTCCCGTCCGTCCTTGTTGACCTGCACATCGCTATTCAAGCCGCTGCCGCGACGGTTGGCGTGGGAATCAGGCCGGTCGCGGAACGGCGGCCGGCGAACCCGCCGTCGTGGGCCACCATGCCGTACGCGTGCCCTGCGCGCGGTGGAGCGCTGATGCTGCGCAGGGTCCCGCACATCGTGTCCGGGATGCCGACCGGCGACGGCAGCAGGCTCAGGGTTGCCGCGCCCGCGGAGCCAGGGGGTGGGGATGGCTGAAGTGTGTTCCGCCGTGATCGTGGCTGAGCCTCGAGGTGCCACCCACTTCTCGCTCCGCGGGCCGGTTGGTTGAACGGGCCCGGCCCCGCGGGCCGTAGGCCCTGATGCCAGGAGGCGGTGGGTATGGCTGCGTGTGTTTCGTCGAGATCGCTTGGCTCACGGTAGGAGATGCCACCCGCCGCTTCGTCGTCTGCGAGATTCGGTAGACCGCTGATGGAGATCCGCGACCTGGGTTCGCCTCGTGAGAAGGTGCCGGCAAGTCCGAACCCGCAGACCAGGACCATTCGCCAAGACTGACCGATGAAGGGGAGCACGAGGGTGGCGAAGTTGTGGATCGGCGTGGACATCGGCAAGACCCACCACCACGTCGCCGCCGTCGACAGTGACGGCCGGCTGGTCTACTCCCGCCGGGTCGCCAACGACGAGACCGCCCTGCTGACGGTCATGGCCGAGGTGTCGACACACGGCCGACCGGTCTGCTGGGCGGTCGACGTCACCACCGGCCTGTCCGCGCTGCTGCTGACCCTGCTGTGGCGGCGGCAGGTTCAGGTTCGCTATGTCTCCGGCACCGTTGCGTTCCACATGGCCGCTGCGTTCGCCGGCGAGAACAAGACCGACGCCCGCGACGCGGTCGTCATCGCCCAGACCATCCGCATGCGCCCCGACATCCCGATCCTGGAACCCTCCGACCGGCTCCTGGCCGAGCTGACCGTGCTGACGGGCTACCGCGCGGACCTCGTCGGGCAGCGCGTCGCGACCCTGTTCCGGTTGCAGGAACTCCTCACCGGCATCAGCCCCGCCCTCGAACGGGCCGTGAACCTGAACCGGAAGGCGCCGATGATGGTCCTGGCGTGCTGGCAGACACCGGCGGCGATCCGGCACGCCGGCGTCGATCGGATCACCGCCCTGCTCCGTCGTGGGCACGTGAAGAACGCCGTGCAGGTCGCCGAGGCGATGGTGGCCGCCGCCCGGCAGCAGACCGTGAACCTGCCCGGCCAACGCGCCGCCGCCGTGGTCGTCGGGCAGATGGCCACCGAGATCCTCGCCCTCGAACAACGCATCGCCGCCCTCGACGACCTCATCGCCGAACAACTCGACCAGCACCCCCTCGCACCGATCATCGGGAGCCTGCCCGGCATGGGTCCCCTGCTGACTGCCGAACTACTCGTCCACACCGCTGGCATGACCGAGTACGACAGCCCCACCAAACTCGCGGCACATGCCGGCCTGGCGCCTGTTTCCCGCGACTCCGGCACGGTTTCCGGGAACCATCGGCAGCCCCGCCGCTACCACCAGAGACTGCGGCACATTCTGTGGATGGCCGCGTTCACCGCCGCCAGAGAATGCCCTATCTCCCGCGCCTACTATGAGAAGAAACGTGCCGAAGGAAAGAACCACCGGCAAGCCATACTCGCCCTCGCCCGACGACGCGTCGACGTTCTCTGGGCACTCTTCCGCGACCGTAAGACCTTCAGTCGACCGGCAGTAACCGTCCGCACCGCAGCCTGAAGCGGCCCGCTCTCCGTCGGCTCGAGCCCCTCGCGTCGGCCGATCCACCCTGCCTATCAAGATCAACCGAAGTCACATGGAGACTCCTAACCCGACGGTCTGCCGGTGTCCACAGGCCGACGACCTGCGTTTCTCCTGCCTTCCTCGTTGCGTGCCGGTCGCTTCGCGGGCTCGCTGCGATCGCTTGCCGAAGATCATCTGGAACGTTGTGGGTCCTGCGGGTGCCGGCTTGACGTAGCCGCGAGTCGGGGCCGAGTCATCGTTCCTCGTCGTCGAGCAGTTCGCGGCGCCACTCCGCGAATCGGCTTCGGAGCTTGTCCAGCGCTGGGCCGGTGACGCCGTACTGGGCAAAGTCATCAGGGTCGAGCTGGGTGGCTTGTCCGAGGGCGTCGGCGAAGATGCGCGGGTCGAAGCCACGGTCGGCGCGCTGCGCGAGAGCGAGGAGGGCGTCGCGGGTGTAGCGGCCGGATCGGAGGGTGGCGTCGATGTCGATGAAGTCTCGGGCGAACGCTCGTCCGTAGAGGGCGCTCATCTTGTTCGCTACCGCGTCGTCAGGGTGGAGGACCGGTCCGATCGCCATGAGGATCGGTTCGTTGGCGCGCCAGTCCACGCCGAGTTCGACCTTGGAGGTCCGTACGCCGTCGGTGACGGCCAGCCGGGCGAACGTGTCGTACTGCCGTTCGGTCTCGACGGTGAGGCCGTCGTCTCGGTAGGCGCGCACGACAGCGGTAACCGCGGCGGTGAACTCGTCGCGGCGGTCCCAGGCGGTGAACAGGTCGACATCCTCGCTGGGCCGCTCGACGAGCCCGGCGGCCTGGACCGCGTAGCCGCCGGCCAAGGCGAAGCCGTATCGGTCGGCCGCCGCGAGCCCGGTACGGGCGAGGCGTTCGTGGAACGGGTCCACCGCTATGCCGCGTTGCTGCGGGTCGCGGCGAGTTCGGGGAAGGCGTCCTCCCAGCGCTGGCGAAGCTGGGGCGGCAGCCAGAGGGTGGGCCAGAGCTGCCGGAGGAGGTCGGCGTCGAGCCAGGTGTTCAGATCCTCGACGGTACTGGCTTCGGTGAGGACCACCTTGTACATGCTGGCCAGGCGTGCGGGCCGGTTGAGGTCGTACTCGGCGTGCCCGGACCAGTCGAGATGACGCGGAAGCGTCACCGTGCCCGCGGTCGGGCCATGCAGATCGGCGAGAGTCGCGGCCACCACGTAGGGCTTCCGGTCGCCGTAGGGCCGGTAGTCCGCTGGCGGCTGGGGTGATGTCCTGCGCCGGTTGATGTTGGTCGCCCGCCGGACTTCCGGTCGTAGCGCCTGGCGGATCGTCTCCCGGCTGTATCCGGTGACCCGCTGCAGGTCCACCGGCCGCCATCCGGCCGCGTGGAACGCCCGCAGCTGCTCGTCCCGCTCGGTCAGCGCGGCGGCCCGCGTCGCCTCATACCGGGAGACAACCGCCTGCAGCTCATCCTCGGAGAACCGGCCCATGGCCCGTTAGCCTACCAGGCTAGGCCCAGCGCGCTTGGCTTACGTCGTAGCTCTGTAGCTGGCGGACCAGTCATGATGATCGCGATTGATGCGCTCATGTTCTGGTGAAGCCGAGGGCCCGGTATCCGGGCATGCGGCGTGGGAGTGAGGCGGCGAGGATTGGTGTGGCCGGGTCGTGGTAGTCGTGGACCTCGGCGAGGTCCTTGCCGGGCGCGGCGCGGATAACGCGGCCGGCGCATTGGACGAGTAGGCCGTCGTAGGAGATCGGGCCGGCGAGGAAGAGGGTGTCGAGGGCAGGGGCGTCGAAGCCTTCACCGATGAACGGTGTGGTGCCGACGACAAGGAGGCCGTCGCCGGCCTTGGCGCCGTCGAGCCGGTCAACGATGGCCCGCCGTTCGCGGGTGCTCATCGCGCCTTGGAGCACAAGCGCCTGATGTCCGCGTGCGGCGAGTAGGGCAGTGAGTGCCTCGACCTGGGCGACCCGGCGGGTCAGCACGAGACAGTTGCGACCGCGGGTCAGGGCCGCGGCGACGTCGTCGGCGATCTGGGTGTTGCGGGGCTCGTCGAGGGCCAGCCTTCGGTGCACCTCGGCGAGCGCGCCGGGCGCGTCCAGGTCGACGTCGCCGGGTTGGAATGTGGTCTCGTGGATGAACAGCGCTCGACGGGGTCCGGCGTCGGTGTGCATCGCGGCCGCGAGGGTGCCTTGTTCCTCGTCGGTCAGGGTGTGGCGGACGGGTCCGAGTTGCCAGGTGACGAGTTGGCCGAGGCCGTCGCGTCGGGTGGGGGTGGCGGTGAGGCCGAGCCAGAACTGCGCAGCGATCCGTTTGACCGAGTGCTCGTACGCGGCGGCGCCGAGGTGGTGGCATTCGTCGACGATGACGTGCCCGTACCCCTGGGTCAGGGTGGCGACGTCGTCGCGCCGGGCGAGGGAGGGCAGCAGCGCGATGTCCACGGTGCCGGTGAGCTTGCGTCGGCCGCCACCGAGTTGACCGGGCTTGATGCTGAGGAACTGCTCGACGCGGGTGCGCCACTGGTCGGCTAGGGCTTTGCGGTCGACGAGAACCAGGGTGGAGGTGCTGCGTTCGGCGATCACGGCGCAGGCCATGACGGTCTTGCCGGAGCCGGGTGGAGCGACCAGGATCCCGTCGTCGTGGGCGAGCAGAGCGCCGACCGCGTTGGCTTGCCTGCTGGTGAGTTCGGCGGTGAACGCGGTGTCGATCTCGGTCCCGGAGTTTCGTGCGTCCGTGACGGCCAGCCGCGACCCGGCGCGCTCGACGATCGTGGCGATGGTGTGCCGCAGGCCCCGCGGAAGGATCAGGCGATCATCGAGGGTGAGGTCGTAGCCCTGGATGAAGCGTGGGGTGTCCCAGGTGGACTTACGTAGCCGCTGCAGCTCGTAGAATTTCGGGTTGGTCATGGCGGCGGCGTGCTTGAACGTTGCCAGCGCGGCGGGCGTGAGCTGCCTGGCGTCGATGCTCAGCCCGGCACCGGCCTCCGCGTGGACCACCGCAGGGAGCGGAGGGTGGACCTGGGTCGCGGTGGACCGGCTCATCGTAGCGACGTCCGCGCCGGTGAGGGCGTGTTTGGCCTGCCGGGCGACGTGTTCGGCTTCGCCGGGGCTGAGCCGATCCAGCGTTGACAGGAACGCCCACTGGTCGGCGTGCGGCTCAAGGGTGCCGAGGTCGAGGAAGGTGGTCAGTCCGTCCTTGCGGCGGCGACCCTGTAGCGGCGCGGCGATGAGGTTGCCGAAGCCACCCTCGGGCAGCACGTCCTGGTTGGGGAAGAGACGGTCGTACGACCGCAGGTCCATCGACCCGCGCAGCACCATCGCCTCACGCAACAGGACCGTGCCGACGGCCCGCGCGGTGGCCGCGGGAACAGCGCCGGTGAAGAAGACCCACACGTGGGCTCCGCGGCCCGACTGGGAGATCTCCAACGCGGCGGGCACCGCGCTGGCCCGTGCCGCCTTCACGTACGCGAGGGCGTCGAGCACCGCCGTCGGCCCGTCGAAGTCGGCCACGACGAAGTGGCAGGTGTTGCCGGGCATCAGCGGATACAGGCCCATGAACACGTCGCCGACCAGATGCGCCGCGACGACCTCCGTCGTGCGGGGCAGGTAGGTGGCACCCCGCCGGTCCATACCCTTACGCCAACCGCCCGCGACCGCGGGCATCCAGCCGGCAGCGCCGGTACGGGCGTTGTCCCACCGCACGGCGTACACGTCGGCCCGGGCCCGGAACCGGTCGGCGAACAACGTCAGCTTGTCCCGGGTCGGCGAAGCCATGGTGACCAGCCCTGGCGGCTCCATCGGCGCGGACAACTGCTCCGGCGCCGCAGACGTGTCCTGGCCGCGCAACTCCAGCAGACGCGCCAGCCGGGCGTTCTCCGCCCGTACCCGCTCCACCTCCCGCCGAAGATCGACGAACTCGGCTACCGAACCCATGCCGACCATCCTCGCGTATCAGGCTCCGAACACCTCGACACCGGTCCGCTATCCTCCGCCGATGGCATCGAAGGGGACCGCCGCGTTGGAGGCGATGATCGAGGAAGCCACCGTCGACACGGACGGTCACGAGGACGAGCGTGCCGGCCTGTTCGCCATGATCGAGGAGCATCTGGCGGTGCCGTTCACCACCACCGTCCTCGGCGTCGAGGTCACCATAGGCAAGATCGAGCTGGCCGCGGACAGCATCGTCGCGGTCTGCGCCCGAGGCCGCCACCGGCAACGTGTCGGTCTTCTCGACCTTCCGCTACCCACCCCTATGCCGGACGGTGCCGCGTGGATCGACGCCTACCGGCACTGGGCCGGGAGGTAGGCCACGGTGAGCGAGTACCAGTACTACGAATTCACCGCCGTCGACCGTCCCCTCACCGGCCGGGAGCGGGCCGAGCTGCGGTCGCTGTCCACCCGGGCCGACATCACCGCCACCAGCTTCGTCAACACCTACGAGTGGGGCGACTTCAAGGGCGACCCTCGCAAGCTGATGGAACGGTACTTCGACGCGCACCTGTACCTGGCGAACTGGGGCACCCGCCAGCTCATGCTCCGGCTACCGAAACAAGTGCTCGACCCCGCCACGGTCGCCCAGTACTGCCAAGGTGACAGCGCATCCGCCTGGACGGCCGGCACGCACGTCATCATCGACCTGCACGACGAGGACGAGGACGGCGCCGACGAGTGGGACCTCGACGGCCACGGCCTGCTCACCTCCATCATCCCGGTCCGGGCCGACCTCTCTGCCGGCGACCTGCGCCTGCTCTACCTCGCCTGGCTGCGCTGCGTACAGTCCGCCGAGATCGCCGACGACGAGCCCGAACCGCCCGTCCCCGCCAAGCTGGACACCCTCGACGCGCCGCTCACCGCCGTCGCCGAGTTCCTGCGCATCGACCCCGACCTGATCGCGGCCGCGGCGGCTGGGTCGTCGCCGGCCGCCTCCGGCGAACCGACCGCCGCACAACTACGGAAGTGGGTCGTCGGGCTACACGCCCGGGACAAGGACGCCATCCTGACCGACCTAATCACCAGCGGCGAAAGCCACCTGCGCAACCGACTGCTGCGCCGCTACCGCGACGCGCATCCCGTCGACGCGTCCACGCCGACGGCCGTCCGTACTGCCGGTCAACTGCTCGCAGCCGCTGCGGACCTGCGTGCCGTGCGGGAACGACGGGATGCCGAGTTGCGCGAACACGACCGGGTCCGCCGGGAACGCTCCGCCGCAGCAGCCCGGCAACGGCACCTCGACACCCTCGCAGTCGACCAACCCACCGCCTGGCAACGGGTCAACGAACTCATCGCCACAAAGAAGCCCCGCGAGTACGACACCGCCGTACAACTCCTCGTCGACCTGCGCGACCTCGGCGAACGCGACGGAGACAGCGCATCGTTCCAACACCGGCTGGCCGAGCTGCGGGCGGCGCACGCCCGCAAGCCCAGCCTGCTCGAACGCCTCAACCTCGCAGGCCTCGACACCTGACGCCTGGTCCGCCGCCCGGTGAGCTGGCCACCATCGCCTTCACGCGCTGCGGCTCTCGCGCCGGCGCCACGACCTCAGACGTCGACCGTCGGCCTGCAACAAGGTCGGCGTGGGCGGCCATAGTGTGGTGTGAGGCATCAAGTATGGCCGCCGGACGAGGAACTGTGGTCCTCGATCACCGCCGGCGACGAGGCGGCGTTCGGTCGGCTCTTCGACCGATACTCCCGCCCGGTCTACAACCACGCGTTCCGGCTGACCGGGTCGTGGTCGACGGCTGAGGACGTCACTCAGGCGACGTTCCTCGTCGCGTGGCGCCGCCGGCACGACGCCCGCCTGGTGGACGGTTCGGCGCTGCCGTGGCTGCTGGTCGTCGCCACCAACACGGTCCGCTCGGAGTGGCGGTCCGCGCGCCGGTGGCTGGCGCTGCTACGGCGTCTACCGGGTGAGCGGTACGCCGATGGTGACCTCGCAGACGAGGTTTCCGCTCGGCTCGACGACGAAAGGCGGATGACCGAGGTCCTCTCGGTGGTCCGCGGATTGCCGCCTGCCGAGCGGGAGGCGGTGGCGTTGTGCCTGTGGTCCGGCGTGTCGTACCCGGACGCGGCAGCCGTGTTGGGCATCAGCGAGGTGGCGGTGCGGTCGAGGGTGAGTCGTGCGCGCAGCCGCCTGGCCCGTCTGATGCCGCAGGAGATCCAGGAGGGGGAACAGTGAACGACATTCTCGACCTGCCGGCGGAGCGGGACCTGCCGCCGGATGCGGCACACGCGATGCGGGCCCGGATCCTCGGCTTCGTGAGCCCGCCTCCGCCGCGTATTCCACGACTGCGGATCGCCATTGCTGCGGCGGTGCTGCTGGCCGTGGCTTCCGGTGCCGCGGCGGTGGTGTGGGACCGGCCGGAGCGCTCGACCATGCAGGTGCTGGCCATGGGGGCCGGTGAGCTGTCGCCGACGCTGCGGGACGCGGCGGAGCGGTGCCTGCAGTGGAACTCCCCGCAACGACAGACCCGCCAGGCACCAGGGGAGCGACCCGTTCCGGTGGCCCTGGCTGACCTGGCGGTGGCCACGGAGCGAGGTGACCGTGCGCTGGTGTTGTTCATGAACGACGTCGGCTACGCCACCTGCGACGTGGACGGGGCGGGAACAGCCCGGGAGTCCGGCGGGGGCGCCACTGAGCCGTGGCCGCACGGTGACCTGCTGCCCGGGCCGGTGCAGCGGCTGCTGCTGACCTCCACCGAGCACGACGGCGGGGACGTCAGCGTCAGCGGCCGGGCCAGCAGCCGCGTCCACCGGCTCGTACTCGACCACGGCGACGGCCACACCACCACAGCACGACTGTCCGAAGGCGCGTTCGGCCTGATGACCAACGACGCCCGACTCAAGGCCGGCAACGACCCTGAACTGGTCAGCTACGACGCCCGCGGGACGGAGATCGACAGGCGTCCGCTGTTCCAGGCCGAAGACCAACTCGAGCACTGCTACGCGGACCCGGACGGGAAGCGGATCTACGGCAAACCGACCAGCGACTGCCGTCCCGCCGAGACGTGGGGGCGTTAGCCATGATCGGAGGCTGCCCGCTGCCCGCTGCCCGCTGCCCGCTGCCCGCTGCCCGCTGCCCGGGGCGTGGGGCGTGGGTCGTCACTCGCGGGTCAGCCCCGGTGGCAGCGCGTCCTCGCCAGGTCGGACCTGGCGGGCACTGGCCACCGGGTCATGTTCCAGGGTGTGGATCAGTGGTGCCGGGCCGCCGACGCAGGTCCAGGTGTCGTCCCAGAGAGCGGAGACCAGCCATGACAGGTCGGCGGGGAAGAACATGTCCGGCAGCGCGCCGTGCGGGCGGCGGATATGACCACCGGTCCGCCAGGTGAGGGCCTGTTCGGGGCCGGCCTGGACCAGCACGTACGGCCAGTTCCAGTAGAGGCACACCCTCGGGGCGTGGGGGAAGACGACGTCGTGGGCGCCGGTGTCGAGGTAGGCGAGCCACCACGGCTGGTCGGGGGTATGCGTGGTGAGGTCCTCGATCAGGGCGTGCTCGTAGGCGGTGGCGGTGACGTCGTCGGTCTGGTACGTGGTGGCGTAGGCGTCGAAGATCGGCGGGATGGCGGTGGTGATCGAGACGCCGGCAGTGGTGTGCCCGGCGATCCAGCCCACGTCGGCGGCAGTGCCGACGCACCAGCCCCGCCCGTCCTTGCTGACCTGCACACCACCATTCAAGCCGCTGCGGCGACGGTTGGCGTGGCAATCGGGCCGGTCGCGGAGCGGCGGCCGGCGACCAGCCGTCGTGGGCCACGATGCCCAACGCCTGCCCCGCGCTCGGTGGAGCGCTGATGCTCGCAGGTCCCGCACATCGTGTCCGGGGTGCCGGCCGGAGACGGCGGCAGGCTCAGGGTTGCCGCGCCCGCGGGGTCCGAGGGTGGGGAGGGCTGAAGTGTGTTCCGCCGTGATCGTGGCTGAGCCTCGAGGTGCCACCCACTTCTCGCTCCGCGGGCGGGCCGGGTTGAACGGGCGCGGCCCTGGCGGCCGTAGACCCGGAGATGCCCGAGAGCGGTGGGTATGGCTGCGTGTGTTTCGTCGAGATCGCTTGGCTCACGGTAGGAGATGCCACCCGCCGCTTCGTCGTCTGTGAGATTCGGTAGACCGCTGATGGAGATCCGCGACCTGCGTTCGCATCGTTAGAAGATGCCGGCAAACCCGAACCCCAGACGAGGCGCATTCGAGAAAAAGCCGACCGACGAAGGAGAGCACGACGGTGGCGAAGCTGTGGATCGGCGTGGACATCGGCAAGACCCACCACCACGTCGCCGCTGTCGACGGTGACGGCCGGCTCGTCTACTCCCGTCGAGTAGCCAACGACGAGACCGCGCTCCTGACAGTGATGGCCGAGGTGTCAACGCACGGCCGTGGGGTCTGCTGGGCGGTCGACGTCACGACCGGCCTGTCGGCGCTGCTGCTGACCCTGCTGTGGCGGCGGCAGGTGCAGGTTCGTTACGTCTCCGGCACCGTCGCGTTCCACATGGCCGCCGCGTTCGCCGGGGAGAACAAGACCGACGCCCGCGACGCGGTCGTCATCGCCCAGACCATCCGCCTGCGCCCCGACATTCCGATCCTGGAACCCTCCGACCGGCTCCTGGCCGAACTCAGCGTGCTCACCGGCTACCGCGCCGACCTCGTCGGCCAGCGCGTCGCCACCCTGTTCCGGCTGCAGGAACTCCTCACCGGCATCAGCCCCGCCCTGGAACGCGCTGTGGACCTGAACCGGAAGGCCCCGATGATGGTCCTCGCCTGTTGGCAGACCCCGGCCGCAATCCGGCACGCCGGCGTCGACCGGATCACCGCCCTACTCCGACGCGGTCACGTGAAAAACGCCGTCCAGGTCGCCGAGGCGATGGTGGCCGCCGCCCGCCAGCAGACCGTCACGCTCCCCGGCCAACGTGCCGCGGCCGTGGTGGTGGGGCAGATGGCCACCGAGATCCTCGCCATCGACCAACGCATCGCCGCCGTCGACGACCTCATCGCCGAACAGCTCGACCAGCACCCCCTCGCGCCGATCATCGGGAGCCTGCCCGGCATGGGCCCACTACTGACCGCCGAACTACTCGTCCACACCGCCGGCATGACCGAATACGACAGCCCCACCAAACTCGCCGCCCACGCCGGCCTGGCACCCGTCTCCCGCGACTCCGGAACGGTCTCCGGCAATCACCGTCAGCCCCGCCGCTACCACCGAAGACTGCGACACATCCTGTGGATGGCCGCTTTCACCGCCGCCCGAGAATGCCCCACCTCCCGCGCCTACTACGAGAAGAAACGCGCCGAAGGAAAGAACCACCGCCAAGCCATACTCGCCCTCGCCCGGCGACGCGTCGACGTCCTCTGGGCACTCATCCGCGACCGCAAGACATTCACTCGACCGGCACCGGTGATCCGCGCGGCAGCCTGAACCAATCGGCTCCCCGCCGGCGCGAGCCCACGCGCCGGCCGATCCACCCTGCCCGCCAAGATCAACCGGAGTCACATGGAGACTCCTAAGACCGTCATCTATGCGTGTCGGTAGGCCGACTGCCTGCGATTCCGCCGTTCATTTCCTCTGTTTGCTGGTCGCGTCGGATAGCTGCTGCGCTCCGTTGCTGGCGGCTGGCAAACCGGCCGTCTCTGTTGCTTTTTGTGTCACCTTTCTCGATTCGAAATCCTCGTCATGGCATTTTGCGACTTGACGTAGCGAGGATGCTGTCCGGGGAAGCACGTGCGATCCTCGCCCAATCCGCTCCTTTACGCCGCACGCCGAGTTACGCCTGGGCACCGGAGTCGGAAGTGGGCGCAAACGCGTTGCCAGGCTGATGCGCCAGGCCGGGCTGCAGGGCTTCTGCCGGCGCTGCCGTCAGGGCTGCAAGGTGCGCGAGTTGGACGCGTGAGTGGATGCCGAGCTTCCGGTAGACGCGGGTGAGGTTTGCTTCGACTGTCTTGACACTGATGGTGAGGGCGGTGGCGATGTCGCGGTTGGTCGCTCCGCTGGCGGCGAGCTCGACGCAGCGCTGTTCGGCGGAGGTGAGGCGGGGGAGCGTACTGCTGTGCGCGGGGACGGGCTCCAGTTGGTGGAGGGTGCGGGTGGCGGCTTCGATCCAGGGGTGTGCCTGGTGCGTGCTGAAGAGGTCGGCGGCGCTCTGCGCCGCGGTGCGGGCGCTGGCGCGTCGGCGTCCGCGTCGTTCGGTGTGGCTGAGGGCCAGAAGGGTTCGACCGTGTTCGATGGGCAGGTGGCGGAGGTGGTCGGCTGCTGCGGTGAGGAGGTCGGCGGCCGCATCGTAGTTGCCCAGGGTGGCTTCCAGGAGTGCCTGGGAGCGGTCGAGCACGGGGAGGACGCAGCTTCTATCTAGATCAGTCGCGGTGCGACGGGTATCGGTCAGCAGTTTGCGGGCTTGGTCGAGGTAGCCGAGGGAGATGAGGGCTTGGGCGAGGTCGGCGTGCCAGCGCAGGACGGACGGGTCGCGGACCTGCTGGCGCTTCTCAAGCGTACGGACCTCTTCCAGCGCCTCCAGGGCTTCTTTCGGACGCCCGGTGACCAGGAGAAGATGTCCGAGGACGAAGAGGTTTCGGGAGAGGAAGACTTTGTTGTCCTCCCGGCGGGAGGTGTCCGCCCCGCGGCGTGCGTGAGCGAGGGCGGAGTCGGTGCACGAGGCGGTGCCCTCGACCAGGGCGGAGGTGTAGCACGTTGGTGCGGGGTCCAAGGCGGCTCTGTCGGTAAGCGACAGGGCGCGGCCGGCGTAGTCGAGGGCCAGTCCGCACCGTCCGGCGCGGATCTCGACTTCGGCGAGGCTGCGCAGGACATCCACGGTGGCTTCGGCGTCTCCGGTCCGCTCGGCTTCGACGAGCAGAGGCAGCAGTGCGCTGCGGGCTTCGTCCAGACGGTCGTCGAAGATGGCGTGCCGGGCGGAGAGCTGTTCGGGCCTGGCGTTGACGGGGATGTGAGTGCTGCGTGGCAGGGACAGGGCGTGGCCGAGCGTGGTCTCGGCTTGGGGGCGGCCGAGGATGCGTTGGATGCGGGCCTGCATCGTGAGGGCCATGGCGGTGGTGGCGGTGTCGCCAGCGCTCCGGGCGAGGCTGGCGGCCCGGGCAGCCTGGGCGCACGCCCGGTCGGGATCGCCGTTGACGTTGGCCCAGATCGCCTGGCGGACGAGGATCTGCGCGGTCAGGTCCGGATGTCCGGCCGCTTCGTGAAGTGCGTCGGCGAACAGCTTGTCGCCGTTGTACAGGTGCTGTCCGCCTGAGTCGATCAGGGCGATGAGGGCGTTGACGCGGTTGGCGGGGCTGCTGTCGTGGTTCAGGACGAGGCGGACGGCAGCCTGGCCGCGGGGCAGGTCGCCGTTGTGGGCGGCGTCGCGTACGGCGGTCAGCGCCCGTTCGGTGAGCAGGTCGGCGTCGGTCTCCGGGGTACGTTCGGCGGCGAGCAGGGAGAGCTCGGCCGCTAGTGCGGGTTCTCCGCGCAGCCGGGCGCGGGCGGCGGCGCGGTCGGCGCAGTCGGCCGACTGCGGGTCGTTGGTGTCGGCCGCCAGCGTGGTGTGACGGTCGCGGCGGATGCTGTCGCGGCTGGCTTCGGCCAGGCGGGCGTGCAGGAGCCTGCGTGTGGCGACCGGCGGTCGGGCCGCGAGTTCGGCACCGATCGCGGCGGCGGCGAACCGGATCTTCCCGTCGACCTGCCCGATGTTGATCAGTCCGGCTGCCTCGGCCTCTGCGAGAAGGTTTTCGGCGGGCGGGCCGGCGAGGCGGCTCAGCAGTTCGCGGTCGGGCCGGTCGTCGAGTGCGGCGACCGTCAACAGTTCCTGAACTTCGGCCGACACAGTGCCCAGCCATTCGTTCACCAGTCGGCGGGCGGCCGGCGGCAGGACCAGGTCGTCTACGAGACCCTGAGCGGCCGGCAGGTCGGTGGCGCGGCTGCGGGCCCCGGCGAATGCGAGGGCTAGGGCCGGGTTCCCTCCGCTGCGGATGTGGGTCTGCGTGACCTCGTAGGGGGTTAGCCGGTACGGCGACAGCAGGGTTGCGACCTGATCGGGTGTCAGCGCCGGGATGCGTACCGCACAGGGGTCCTCGCCGCACCAGTGGCCTTCGCTCCCCGGGCGCCAGATTCGCTCTGCGGCTATGACGGGAAGGTCGGGAGCCAGGCGCAGTGCCCAACGCAAGACGGCCGCGCTGGCCGTATCCAGCCACTGGGCGTTGTCCACCACCAGTGTCAGAGGCGGGGTGTCCAGCAGCAGGGTGGCGGTCAACCGGCGCAGCCGTAGAGCGGTCCCGGCGGGATCGGCAGAGCCCGGCACTCCGACGGCCTTGTCGATTCCGGTCGCGAGTTCCCGCGCGGCCGGCAGCGGTTGGAGGGCCAGTGCGAGTTCGAGCAGTCCGGTGTAGGGGACCTGGGCGTCCTGTGGGCTCGGAGCCAGCCTTAGGACAGGCATGCCCAGCTGCTGCCCGAGTACACCGGCCGCAGCGGTCTTGCCGATCCCGGGCGGACCGAACAGCACCACCCGACGGGCGCCGCGCACGACGCCCGGTACCACCGGCAGCATGGTGCCGGTGGCCCCCTGATGCGCATTCACTGCCGTCGCAGAATCTGGCACCGGATCATAGTGCGCCCGACGGTCCTTCGCGCACCAGAGCAAGGGGTTGCCCTGATTTCGGCCAGCCTCCGCCGTTCCTAGTGTCATCGCCAAAGCCGAGCTGTCACCGGTTGCCGGAGATCCCATCAACACGGGCCCTGCTGCCACACCCCTCAACCCATCTCGGCGGGAGGATTGCGATGTATCGAAGAACTGCCATGGCGGCCGCTGTCGCGGTTGCGCTTACCCTGGGCACCGTGACCGGGGTGGCCACCCAGTCGACCGCAGCCACCCCGCCCCCTACACCCACGGTTGCGCAGAGCCCGCTGTCGCTGGCGATCTCTGCAGCCGACCGCGCTGCCGACGGCGGTCACGACGCGCTGGCCAAAGGCCCCTTCGAGCAGTACGACCGGCGCATGGTGATCCCGTGGGTCGACGGGCTGTTCTCCATCGCCTACGAGCGCACCTACCGGGGCCTGCCGGTGGTCGGCGGCGACGCCGCCGTGCTCGCCGACGGCAAGGGTGCGATCCGGGCGATCTCCGCCGCCACCAAGACGAAGATCAACGTCTCCGTGGTGCCGACCGTCGCCGTCGACCGTGCCGAGCAGACCGCCAAGAGCCTGCTCGCGAAGGTCGACCGGGTCGAGTCGCGCACCCTGGTGGTGCACGTCAAGGACAGCACCGCCCGCCTCGCATGGGAGGTCGTCGTCGCCGGACGCACCGCCTCGGCGCCCAGCCACCTGCACGTCTTCGTGGACGCGCGCACCGGCCAGGTGCTGGCCAAGCAGGAGGACGCCGCGGCGGGCTCCGGCACCGGCAAGTGGAACGGGCCCAGTCCGCTGTCGATCACCACGTCGCAGTCGGGCAGCACCTACTACCTGCGCGACACCACCCGCTCCGGCCTGAACTGCCAGGACTACAGCACCAACACCGTCTTCTCCGGCCCGGACGACAGCTGGGGCAACGGAGTGGGCACCAGCAAGGAGACCGGCTGCGTCGACGCCCTGTACTCGGCGCAGAAGGAATGGGACATGCTGTCGGGCTGGCTGGGCCGCAACGGCCACAACGGCAACGGCGGCAGCTGGCCGATCAAGGTGGGCCTGAACGAGCAGAACGCCTACTGGGACGGCTCGACGATCACCATCGGCAAGAACCAGGCGGGCAACTGGATCTCCTCGATGGACGTGGTAGGCCACGAGTTCGGCCACGGCCTCGACCAGAACACCCCCGGCGGCACCAGCTCCGAAGCCGGCCTCGGCGAAGCCACCGGCGACATCTTCGGCGCCCTGACCGAGGCATACGCCAACCAGTCCAGCGCCTACGACGAACCCGACTACCTGGTCGGTGAGGAGATCGACCTCGTCGGCGACGGCCCGATCCGCAACATGTACAACCCCTCGCTGGTCGGCGGCCACCCGAACTGCTACTCCTCGTCGATCCCGAACACGGAGGTACACGCGGCCGCAGGTCCGCTCAACCACTGGTTCTACCTGCTCGCCGAGGGCAGCGCGCCGGGCGGCGGCAAGCCGAACAGCCCCATCTGCTCGGGCGGCCCGTCGTCGGTCACCGGCGTGGGCATCCAGTCCGCCGGAAAGATCTTCTACGGCGGCATGCTGCTGAAGACCTCCGGCATGACCCACAAGAAGTACCGCACCGCGACCCTGACCGCCGCGAAGAACCTGGACTCCTCGTGCGTCCTGTTCAACCGGACCAAGGACGCGTGGAACGCGGTCGCGGTCCCGGCCCAGACCGGCGACCCGACCTGCACCGGTTCCAGCACCGACTTCTCCGTCTCGGTCAGCCCCACCTCGGGCAGCGTCAACGCGGGCTCCTCGGTCACCGCGACGGTCAACACCGCGACCGTCTCCGGCAGCGCGCAGACCGTGTCGCTGACCTCCTCGGGCGCCCCGTCGGGGGTCACCGTGTCGTTCAGCCCGTCGTCGGTGACCTCGGGCAGCAGCTCCACCATGACGGTGGCGACCACATCCGGCGCCGCCGCCGGCACGTACACGATCACCGTGACCGGCACCGGTTCGGTCACCCACACCGCGCAGTACACGCTGACGGTCAACGGCGGCACCCCCGGCGGCACCGCCCCGGACATCAGCGTGTCCAACGTGCAGGCGCACCTGACCCAGCTCAACACCATCGCCACCAACAACGGCGGCAACCGCCGCTCGACCGGCCAGGGCTATCTGCAGTCGGTGGCGTACGTCAAGGGCAAGCTGCAGACCGCCGGCTTCACCGTCACCGAGCAGCCCTGCACCTCGGGCTGCACCAGCGGCGCCGGCCCGAACCTGATCGCCGAGTGGCCCGGCGGCAACGCCAGCAACGTCTACATGTTCGGCGCCCACCTGGACAGCGTCTCGGCCGGTCCCGGCATCAACGACAACGGCTCCGGCTCGGCGGCGCTGCTCGAGGTCGCCCTCGCGCTCGCCGCGCAGAACCCGACCATGCTGAACAAGGTCCGCTTCGGCTGGTGGACCGACGAGGAGCAGGGCCTCAACGGCTCGAAGTTCTACGTCAACTCCCTCACCAGCACCCAGCGGACCGCGATCAAGGCCTACTACAACTTCGACATGATCGGGTCGAAGAACGGCGGCTACTTCATCAACAACATCAGCTCGACCGCGTCGCAGCCGATGAAGGCGTACTGGGACAGCCTCAGCCTGCAGCCGGAGGAGAACGTCGAGGGCCAGGGTCGCTCCGACGACTACTCGTTCCAGAACGCGGGCATCCCGACCTCCGGCTACGCCATGGGCGCCAGCGCCACCAAGACCTCGGCCCAGGCGTCGAAGTGGGGCGGCACCGCCGGTCAGGCGTACGACTCCTGCTACCACTCGTCGTGCGACACCACCAGCAACATCAACGCCACCGGCCTGGACCGGGCCGCCGACGGCATCGCCTACACGCTGTGGAACCGGGCCGTCGGCACGTCCACCCCGACCGACGACTTCTCGATCTCGGCCAGCCCCGCGTCGGGCACCGTGAACGCGGGGTCCAGCACCACGACCACCGTCGGCACCGCCACCACCTCGGGCAGCGCCCAGACGGTTACCCTGACCGCCAGCGGCGCCCCCACGGGCGTAACGGTCTCGTTCAGCCCGTCGTCGGTCACCTCCGGCAGCTCGTCGACCGCCACCATCGCGGTCGGCTCGTCGGTGGCCGGCGGCACCTACACCATCACCATCACCGGCGCGGGTTCGGTGTCGCACAGCACCACGTACACGCTGACCGTGACCGGCGGGCCGGGCGGCTGCACCGCCGCCCAGCTGATCCTCAACGGCGGGTTCGAAAGCGGCACCTCGCCGTGGACCGGCTCCACCGGCGTGATCGGCACCTCTATCGGGCAGGTGCCGCGCAGCGGCACCCGGTACGCGTGGCTCGGCGGAAACGGCTACACCGCGACCGAGGCCATCAGCCAGACCGTCACCATCCCGTCGGGCTGCACCAGTGCGGTACTGACCTACTGGCTGCACATCGACACGAGCGAGTACGGGGCGCTCGCCTACGACGTGTTCACGATCAAGGCCAACGGCACCACCGTGGCGTCGCTGTCCAACATGAACGCTGCCACGGGCTACACGCAGCGCACCGTCAACCTCGGCGCGTACGCCGGCCAGACGGTCACGCTGACCTTCACCGGCACCGAGGACGCCTACCTGCAGACCAGCTTCGTGCTGGACGACGTGACCCTGCAGATCGGCTGAGTTCAACGGCAGGGTGGGGCGCTCGCCCCACCCTGCCGCAGGTCCTGTGCCCTGTTCCGCTGCCGGACCGGACCTTAGCCTGAATCCGTGGATTGGATTCTGGGTGCGTTGTCGGGTTGATCTAGCCGATTGGGGGTGTGATGGATCCGCTGGCCCTGGTCTCCGTAGAACGCCAAGTAACCCGGCTCCGCCTTGACCTGGCGAGAGGCGAAGTCCATCGCCTCCGGGCGCAGATCTGCCCAACCTCGCGGGAAGCGGCCGTACCGGTCGTAGAACCTCCGCAACAGCGCGAACCCGGCCGTATCTCGCCATGCTTGGACGCAACCAGGTCCAGCTCAGCAGGGACAAGGGTCCAGTGCTCGACCAGCTCGCCGATGCTCAGAGGAGATCGACTCACAGCGGTCAACCATCGTGGCAGCGATCAGGGACCGCGCAGACCCCCAAAAAGATCAACTATTTGGCCCCTGGTTGCAAGATCGTTACTAAAGCCCCTGCGGATGGGGCCGGCGTGGTTGGTCGTGAAGGGCCCGTCGGCGTGTGACCAGGTCCAGCGAAGCCGTCGGTGGGTCAGCCACGCGCCGGTCTGGCCGGCGAGGTCGCGGTGCCGGCGCTGGGTCCTGTTGGTGTCAGCGCTGTCGGTGGTGAAGGCGAGCAGGGCGTAGCCGCCGGGGATCCCGGCGTCGGGCTCGCCGGGGTGCCGGCTGCCGTCGACGGAGAAGTGCACGCTAGCCAGGGCCGGTGCGCCCTGTCCGGGCAGAGTCTGCAGCATGTGGACATGGCCGTGGTCGACCAGGTGCCATCGGCCGTCCAGGGGCAGCCCGAGCGTGGTGCGGGCGTGGGCGAACAGTTCGTAGGCGTCGACGGGGTCCTGCACGACGAGGGTGGTGGTCACGGTCATCGCGGTCACCGGGCCCAGATGCCAGGCTGCGGTGGCGGCGGCACCGGCATACCCGGCGAGCAGCAGCGGCACGGCGCGGGAGATGGCGGCGTACTTGGCCCGTACGGCGCGGGAAAGCCACCACAACTCGCCGGCGCGTGCGAGGGGGGCGGTCTGGGCTCCCGGGTCGGTGTCGCCACCGACAACGCGGACCAGGACGTCCTGGGCGGTGTCGGTGTCGGCGTAGGCGACGAACCCGAAGTCCCCACCCCGAAATCCCGGTACGCGAAACCCGCGTCCGGCACCGGTGGGGCTACTGAACCGCCGAAAGCCCTTGCGGCAGGGCTGGCGCCGCGCGCCCTTTATGGGCATCACCGCACGCTCTTCCGCGCTCGTCGAAGAGGGCCGATGCCCACCGAACTCGCACATCGTGTCCGGGGTGTCTGTCGGTGACGGCGGCAGGCTGAGGTTGCCGTGCCCGTTGGGCCGGGAGTGGGGATGGCTGAAGTGTGTTCCGCCGTGATCGTGGCTGACGTTCGAGGTGCCAACCCCGCTCCCCCCGCCGCTCTTGCTTAACCCAGTCGATGGGCAGGTCGTCTAGGTGCTTCAGGCTTGCCTCGGAAATGGCCGCTACACGCACCTCAACCCATCCCTCTCTCAAGTTCCATGGGCTTCGAGGATCCAGCGCGCACGGCCTCAACGACCTGTACGACGAGGTGCGGTGCAACCCGTCCAGCGGCAGCCCGGAGATCTTCCGGCAACGACTCGCCCGACGCTGCCCCGCCGAACGCTGCCTGGTGTCCTCGTCGTGACCCTGAGAGGGCACCCGAGCCCGCGCAAGGGCCCCGTCGGAGAGAGTGCCAGCCGCCAGCCGCCAGCCGCTCACGCTCGGCGGCGATAGGACAACAGCCGAGATCGGTCGTGATCTTCGATGATGTGCGCGGTGTGTGCTCTCCAGCCGGTGCCATCCTGCGTCAACGCATGCCTACCAGGGTCATTTCAGTCAACGAATCATGGATGGCGGCCCGGCCGTGTGGTCGACGTGTGGTCGTTGCCCAGCCCGACCCGCCGGACTAACCCAGGTCAACGCGGGTCACTCCCTGCCAACGCGGGCCAACGCGCAGGTCGTTAGACTGTGCCTTCGCGCCCTCGTAGCTCAGGGGATAGAGCAACGGTTTCCTAAACCGTGTGTCGCAGGTTCGAATCCTGCCGGGGGCACCTCGAAGATCAGCGATAACGCCATCTGACCTGCGGGTACGCTCTCGCGTCGATGGCCTGCCTTGCGCAGTGGTATGCCGCCCGAAGCCGCCGCTTGTCGATGTCCACGGACTATTCACGGATTGATCTTGGCCCGTGATGCGAGGTGTTCGTGCAGCTCACAGTCTGTATACGGCACCGCTACACCCGTTCTGCGGGCGTTGCGTCACGTGCTGGCGGGGGATTGGGGCCTGTCCAGTCGGCGCTACGACTCGACGAGACGCGCCGTGGGTGCCTTCGGGGAGCGCGGACGGAGCTTCGCTGCTGCTAGGTGGCCTTGGATGTGTTCGACGAAGCTAGGGGCGCCACCGTTGCTGAGACACCCGAGTAACTCCTCAACGCTCAGTTGGGGCTTCCCAGTCGAGCGGCCGGTCTCGGCGCTCTGCCGTTTGATGATGTCCACAACCGCCGACGGAGCCAGGTCGTACTGCAAGCATAGAAATCGGTCGGGTGCCAGTACTTCGATATGCAGGGGACCTACGGCGGCCTGCGGGAAGTGTCTCAGGTTGTTCGTCACGATGACGTCCGCTCGGCCTGCGACGGCGGCAGCTAGAACGTGCCGGTCACCCATGTCGTTCGTCATGCCCTCAATGAGGGACTCGTAGCCCGTGACAAGGGCGTCACTGAACGCTTCGTTCATGCACGCGAACATCGCGTCAAGTCGCTCGGAGTCAATGCTCGGGCGTAGCCGCAGGATCGTTCGCCGCGTCTCTGCGAGGATGTCCTGGCTCCAAAGCGGACGGTAGAAGTCCGCCTCTGCGACCCGTAGGAGAGTGTCGCGGAGCGCGTTTGGAACCAGGACGTTCGCATCGAGCAGGACAGAGAACGGCACCAAGTGAGCCTAAGTGCTAGGGGTGCCTCTTGGAAGCTTCGGCTTCACGTTCTGTTGTCGTTGCCTTCCTCAAGGTCGTTAGCTGGTAGGTCATAGAGCCCCATGTCAAGGCTCTCTACCGTCATGCGTTGAAGTAGCTGCCGCCGTTCCTGCCGTCGCTGCTCTTGGTACTTGAGTACATCGGCAAGCTTGATCCGGCGGTGGCTGTTGGGTCGCTCATGCGGAATCTTCCCCTCGTCGAGCAGCTTGGTGAGGGTCGGCCGCGACACCCCCAGCATGTCTGCGGCTTGCTGCGTGGTAAGTGTTGTGTGTTGCGGCGCGATCGTGACGGCGTAGCCGTTGGCCAGGGCTTCAAGTGTCTTGACCAAGATGTCGTGCAGGCCGTCGGGCAGGGGTTTGGAGCTGGAGCCGTCTGCGCTTACCAGGCGTGCTCTTGCCTCGGGCACATCGTGGCCACGGTCGCGTAGGACCTGAAGGAGGTCTACGACTTCCGCGCTGTTGGCGGCATCGGGCAGGATCGTCTGCTCGTCCATGACGCGGGCTGCGGCTGTCATGGCGTTAGCATGCGTCTAATTCGCAAGAAACGCAACGTGATCTAGGGTTGCTGCTCGTCATGTTGGATTACTGACAAAACGGACGATTCTTCACAGGCTGCAACTCGGGATCTTCGCTCTTCATGCATCGACGGCAGATCTGAGCAACCTTCTGAGCTGCGCTCACGCCTTAGACTCGTTCGGCGGTAAGTCAGCCGTCTGTAGGCGTTGGAGTTGCGCGGCCCTCAGTACTCTCACAAGCAGGGCCCTGACTTACGATCTGACCGCGCAGACGGATCGGCATCGTGGAGGTCATCGCACCAGTCTGCGGCAGTGTCGTTGTCAAACGGACCGTCATCCCAGGTGCCCATGTGCTCCTCTGCATTCGCGGTAGGCGGATCATGCAGCCCAACGGGGACGGACGCAAGGGCGCGAGAGTGCTTGGCTGTGCAGCCAGGCCGGCCGACAGGTGTGCATGATGATTGGCGGCCTTTTGCGAAGGTAGAGTGGTCGCCACGCTTGTGGACCGCCCTGCGGGTGTCCGCGTCGCTCACGGGCCGGACGAGTCAAGATCATTGCACGTACTCTGCACGAAGCGCGCTGCCGACGCCCGAGGACGGCTGAAGACCGTCCAAGTCAAGGACACACTCGCCAGCCTGCCTCAGCCGCCTTCCTGAACCGTGTGTCGCAGGTTCGAATCCTGCCGGGGGCACCTCGAAGATCAGCAAAACGTCATCTGACCTGTGGATACGCTCCCGTGTCGTCGGGCCGGCCCGTGCAGCGGTGTGTCGGTCAGAGCCGCCGTTTGTCGCTGTCCGCGGACTATTCACGGATTGATCTTGGGAGGGTTCCGGGTCGCGCCCGCTGTTCCGGTCAAGATCTGGATTCGTCAGGGTCACTCTCGTAGCCGCGGTCGTGATGCCCGGCGTCCCGTTGTACCTGCCGTTCGTGCACGAAGTAGTCCCCGAGGTCCGCGAGGAGACGCATGCGGGCGGCGTCAAGGCGTGCCGTGTAGTCCGGCATGAAGATCTCCACGAGCGACTTATCCAGAGTGCCGCCGATGCGGTGCAACGCCGACCAGACGGCGATGTCCTCGTCAACGATGACATCGAACCTCTCAGTACCGATCACCTTGTCAAGCCAATCGGAGAGCACCAGGGCCTGGTCGTGGGTCAGCCTGATCGTGAAGTCCTCGGCCACCGAGCGGGAGTAGCCAGAACGCGATGCGGGAGCGCAGGCGCTACTCACCCGGGACCGCTCAACGCGTCCTCAATGCGCTGGTTTACCGTCGCCTCCTGGCCGTCGATGCACCTGGCGTACACCTTCAGCAGCACGTCCACGGAGTGGCTGGCGCGGGCGGCGACGTCGGTTGCCGGAACACCGGGGTTCAGCCACAGCGACACCGCCGCGTGGCGCAGGTCGTACGGCCGTCCGGTCAGCGGGGACGCCACATGTATCGGAGTCAGCGCCGGCTCCCGCGCTGCCTTGAGACCCAGTTAGGAGCGGTGGTTGGAGATCGAAGCGTTGCTTCCACGGTCACGAACACCACGGGACTATCTGGACCTGGTGGCAGACCCGAGCGTCGACTCAGCCGGAATGCGCATGCTCGCCCGCAGTCCCTACTCTTTCGTGCGGCTGGCCGTCGCCCAAGACGCCCGCACGGACGCAGCAGCCCTGTGCGAGTTGCTTGGTGGCGAGTTCTCCGAGTGGGACCGCAACTGCCTGCTACGGCTCGTCGCTCAGCATCCGCAGGCAGATCGAGATGTCCTGCTCAAGGTCCTGGAGGAGATCGCCGTCCATCTCGACCGGCTGACTTCGAGGCCCTACGCCGCAGCGATTGCGCTAGCCAGCCGCCGCGAGCTGACGCCTCATGAGGTGCTTCGCTTGCAGCGCCTTCCTGGCGCGTCGAGACGGATGCGCCGAGGCGTGGGCCGCGCACTCGCGGCACGACGATGCTTACCGGAAAGCAGCGAAGGACGCACCTCCCCTGGTGCGCCCCCTGCGATCTCAGGACAGGGCGTAGGTGTCCTCGATTTCGTGGCGGCTGCCAGGCATCACCAGCACCGACGTCATGATCGGGTCGCCGGATGCCTGATGGACGGTGATGACGACGCTCATCACCGACTCGTCGGCCGGCACCTCCAAGGCCTCAGCCTCGACGTCGCTCACCCGGCGGGCGGTCATCCGCTCGGTGGCGTAGTCGGGCCGTAGGCCCTTATGGCGGGCGATGAGGTCGAGCAGGCCGCCAGCGATCGGGTCCGGCCTGGTGATGTCGGTACCCACCGCGATGTCCACTGGCACGAACGTGGCGACCAGGTCCACCGGCCCTGCCTCCGAGACGGTCCGGCGGCGCCGTTCGTAGACCGGCGTACCCTCCGGGATCTTCAACTCCGCCGCGATCCGCGGTGACGCGAGCACCGGGCCGACATGTAGGATCTCCGTCTCCCCGGTCTCGTCCAGCTCGACCGCGTCGCGGGCGTAGTCGGGAGAGGTACGCCCTGAGGCGGGCCGGCCGCGTACGAAGCTGCCCTTGCCCTGCTGCGACTCGATCCATCCGTCCTGCTTGAGGATGCCAAGCGCCTTGAGGACCGTCGGGCGGGACACCCCGAACTCCGTACAGAGCTGGTTTTCCGATGGCAGTGCCGCACCGGGGGCGTAGTCGCCGTCCTCGATGCGCTTCCGCAGCGTGTTCAACACGCGCAGGTACTTCGGCGTCGGAATCTCGTACGCCATCGCGGGCCACCCCACCTAGGAACGCTGCATGAATCTCAGCAGCTTATGAGTTGTTTGCATGACAGAACAAGTCAACTCAGCCGTTCGGCATCACACGCCCGACCGCTGCGGCAAGCCACCCCGACCACGACGACGGCGCTCCCACCGACTCCGGACGAGTCGCACCCGGCCACCGACGCGGCAGGCACCTGTACCGGCCGAATACCCGCAACGCTGCCTGACGCTGCGGGCACGGCCCCTCCTCTCCACAGGTGGCGCAGCGCCCGTCCGCGCTCGACGGGGTGTGCTGGTCAAGCTGCGCCTGTGCCGCCCGGAGCTGGTCGCGCACCGCACTGGACAGGTAGGTACTCACCGGGCCGCCCCATCTGGCGGGAGCTTGCTCGCGCGTACCAGGATCTGCGCCTGCCGACCATGCCGGCCGGACGGACCGAGCCTAAATCCCTCGACCCAGATCCACTCATCCTGCGGCGGACGGTTGGCCACCAGCCGAACCCCGGTCACCCACAACGTCACCGGCCCGTCCGATGGCAGGAGACGATCTGTTGCATCGATCGTCAGCACCGCGCCGAGTCGTACCCGAACGTCAAACACCGCGTCTCCTCATCACCGGCGCCACGTTGCGAGGCGGCGCGTTGTTGGTAGTGCGTGGCTGGATCTGAAGGCCGGCGATCTGCGCGAAGACCTCACGCCGCGCCAGCGCCTTACCGGTGGCTGGGTTGATGGAGTAGCCGGTGAGCCACACCCAGCCGTGGTACGTCGGCTTGTCGCAGACCGAGGTAACCCGCAGCCACAGCGCGCGGTCGCCGCCGAACTGCACCGAGGCCCGGCCGCCGATGAGCACCAGGTCGCCCGGTGCCGGGACACCCGGCCGGCGCGGCGCTGGTGTGCGAAGCGCCGAGGCGGGCGGGCCATTCACGGGCCGTCGTTCGGGTCGCGGTCCCACGCCAGCACCCACCCCGGGCCAGCCTCAGCAGGTCGCTGCGCGACCGGAACCCGCGCAGTCCAGGCAGGACCGCCGGGCCAGGGAACGGGTCCGCTCCGACCCGCGCCCTATCCCCCGGATGGCGGTGCGGGCGAGGGTGTACTTCCAGCCCGCGCCCGAGCAGGATTGGCAGTTGCTCGATACGTTCAGCCCCGTCATGCAGACAGGTTGTGGCATATACCGCCCGGCGACCCGGAAAATCCTTCCGGGGTCGCAGTCGACCGAGGGGAGACAGTGAACCGGTGCGCGGGACAACCAACACCCTGACCATCGGCGAGCGCGTCGCCTGGTACCGCCGGCGACGCGGCCTGTCCCAAGAGGTCCTAGCCGGGCTCATCGGCCGTACCGCCGACTGGCTCGGCAAGATCGAGAACAACAGGATCGAGCTGGACCGGCTCTCCGTCATCAAATCCCTCGCCGAAGTCCTGGACATCTCCCTCGGCGACCTGCTCGGCGAACCCTCGCTGCTCGACTGGACCGGCGACAGCGGCACCGAAACCGTGCCCGCCCTCCGCGCCGCCCTGATGAACTACCGCGCTATCGCCCCGTTCGGCGGCGGCACGCACGCGGAGCCGCCGAGCGTCGCCGTGCTCAAGAAGGAGGTGGGCGCCCTCTGGGACGCCTACCAGGACTCCCGATTCGGATACGTCACCGGCCGCCTGCCCGACCTGCTCCACCGCGCCCAGGCCGCCGCCGACCACCACGACGGCGACGACCAGGACCAGGCCCGCCGCCTACTCGGCCTCGCGTACCAGCTCGCCGCGACCCAGCTCACCAAACTCGGGGAGAGCGACCTCGCCTGGATCGCCGCCGACCGCGGCTTGACCGCCGTCCGCCCCACCGGCGACCCGCTCATCACCGGCTCCCTGTTCCGCTCCGTCGGCCACGCCCTACACGCCACCGGCCGCTACGCCGAAGCCGTACGCCTCACCGAAGACGCCGCCGGCTACCTTGATCCCCACCTCAAGCACGCCACACCAGCGCTGCTCTCCGTCTACGGAACCCTGTTCCTGTCCGGCTCTATGGCCGCCGCCCGATCCAACGACGCCGCCACCACCCGCACCTTTCTCACCGCCGCCGACCACGCCGCCGGCCAACTCGGAGCCGACGCCAACCACCTCTGGACCGCCTTCGGCCCGACCAACGTCGCCATCCACCGCGTCGCCACCGCCGCCGAGCTGGGCAACCTGCAAGTCGCCATCGACCTCGGCCCGCGCGTCGACACCGCCGGCCTACCGATGGAACGCCGCGTACGGCACGCCCTCGAAGTCGCCCGCGCCTACAGCTCCTGGAACCGCGTTAACGACGCCCAGGCCGTCCTGCTCGACGCCGAGCAGATGGCACCCGAACAGGTCCGACACCACTTCCTCAGCCGACAACTCGCCCTGACCTGGGTACGCCGGCAGCGCGGCAAGCCCTCAGCCGAACTAGTCGGACTGGCCCGGCGGCTCAAGGTGCTCGACTGAACCCAGCCCATCTAGGCTGCCCTGGTGACGGCCAACGAGATGCCACCCATGGCAACCCCACGCGTCGCCGCAGGCGCCCTCTTCTTCGATAACGAAGGCCGCGTGCTCCTCGTACGCCCGAGCTACAAGGAGCACTGGGACATCCCCGGCGGCTACGTCGAACCCGGCGAGTCACCACGAGGCGCATGCGTACGCGAGGTCCAAGAGGAACTCGGCCTCACGCCCGCGCTCGGACCGATGCTGGTCGTTGACTGGGCGCCCGCCGAACACGAGGGCGACAAGCTCTTGTTCATCTTCGACGGCGGTTCACTCGGCGCCAAGCAAGAGCGTGACATCCGCTTCGCCGATGGTGAACTCACCGAATGGCGCTACGTGGGCGCAGAGTCCTTGGACCAGTACGGCCCGGCCCGGCTCGCCCGCAGGATCCGTTCGGCGATTGCAGCGCGTAGTACTGGCAGCTCTGCGTACGCCGAATACGGCAGCGCAATCTAGAGCACAGTTTCGATACACGATCAAGGCGGCCCTTGACGGGCCGCACGCGCCGCCGCCTAGGCGCGCGTCCGTCGCTCCGCTGGCGCTCCGACTCCGGCCCCCGCAACACGCCCGGCGGCTGGCGCGGAGGGCGGGAAGCCCGGAGGGGCCGCCGCATGACGACAGCAGCGTTGACCGGTGAGGGGTGGGCCGGCAGCCGGCCGGGCCGCGCGGCCACGAGCCCGCGCGGCGTAGGGGAGCGCACGCCGGCCGCGTCGGCGAGCTGGCGGTGGTCGCAGGGTTGCGGTTAGAGCGCCTCCGGCGGGGGCGCTCGGGCTCCAGGATGGCCGGGGCTCCGTCGGCGGGTCACGGTCCGTGGGTGGTTGCGGTAGTCCATCCCGCCTGCCCTCGACCCGGAGGGCCGCGGCCTGCTCCCCAGGAGGGCGGGTCGAGGGCAGACGGGATGGCAGGGTGGCTTAGGGGGACGTCATTCCCAGAGCGGGTCCTGAATTACTACTGGATCACGGCCAGAGACTAGCCTCACGTCAGCATCGGGCACATTCCGATGGCTCAACTCAAGTAGAAGTCGAACTGCGGCTTGCGCTAGTTCGTGAAGTGGAAAAGAGGCGTTGGTGTGGCCCATGGCCGTTCCAGTAACGAAATCCGCTATTAGATTACGTCCGCTAGACATCGCTATTGCGGCCGTCTGCGCCACGGAGTCGCCACGAGCCACTAGTTGGCCGAAGTCTGGACTGTCGACGACGTCGGCATTGCCTACAGCTTGGATCGAGATGGCGAAGTTGGCCTGCTGCACTTTGACATCCGTCATGCGAACTCCTAGCTGGCGGATGCCATCAATCAGGGTAGTAACCGACACGCCGCGTCGTGTCTCATGCGGAGGCAAGTCGTTAGACCTGGCGGCGAAGTAGGCAATCCAGCCGTCACCGCGCAGTGCTAGACAGTCCTTTTCTACTCCCCAGTTCGCACGCTGGCCCTCGGAGCTCGACGCGCCGCTCTGGCCGAAGACACGCGCTCCACGTGCTAGCAACCGATCCAAATTCGCTTCGACTAGGTGGCCTAGATTCGGTCCTGATTCTGGCCCCAGGGCTACTACTTGTTCGAGTCGGACGCTACGCCCGATCCTGCGCCAGAATTGCACATCATCAGTTGTGAGGGTTGCAAGAAGAAGGGAAAGGTCTCTGCCTGTTAGTGGGCCGGCCAGGTTGCGATGGGACGGGAAATTTTCAGGAGTCCCGCCCTGTCCCTCCCAGACTGCCCGGTAAAGACGACTGAACCGGTTGGCCTGCTCGTCGTCCAACATGCCTTCGGCTGCTACGAGCGCCGACCTGATCGGCTCCGCCTCCAAATGCTCCGCAGCAGAGAACCCCGCGATGGCTGATTCGGCCGCACCCCTCGCGGCCTGCTCATCTACTAGGCCCAGGCCACCACGGATGACGGCGTTCGTAAGCACCGAAGTAATCGGGACGCGAGGGGACACAAATTCCTCGATCGCATCCGGATTCGTAATAAGGGCCCGAGCCTCTTTCGCAGCCATCACCAAGCGTTCGTGAGCGGCTGAATCCTGTCCGGATCCGGAGTCGTCCAGAGTGAGCATGATTGGGTGACTGGGTGCGATGATTTTAAGGTCAGCTGCTAGCCATTCTGGGTTTGGATCGGTGCGCAGAAAGACGAGCCTCTCCCGATTCTCCTCCGGCCAGGTCAGTACTAGGTCTGGCGCGAAAGTGTGGTTGAAGTACTCAGTCTTCCTGACCCGGGCAGACGGGTCGCCGGATCGCAGGAAGTTGCTGACGCTGGTTTTCAAGGAGTCGATGCGCCGATCCGGTGTGTCGAAATCTAGCGCATGACGCAGAGCCGCGCTGAATTCGCCGCTCATTGGGACTCCTCCCCGATGCCCATGAACGCCATAACCCGCTGGTAGTGGTCGCTCGTGATTACTAGGCCCTCCTGCTCATCGCAGAGCGTCAGCAGCCACAAGCGATTGGTTAATTCGTATATTACTTGCGTGTCTAATTTTCCATGCGCTTCCTCGGCTGACTCTGTTCCAAATACCCGAAAGGTGTTGTCGGCGTGAAGAAGGTGTTTTTTGATGGACTCTACACTCCGATGCTTGTGCCAACTCTGCGCTTGAAAGGGAGCCCAGGATAGCCATATCAGATTATCGCATCGGTCGGGCTTTTCTTGAAATGCTACGTAGCATTCGGCGATGAATTTCCGATACTCTGTTGCTGAGTCCATCTCGTAGCGATATGCCTTGACTTCCGCCATGAATGACTTGTCATGCAGATCGCCGCCGCGCAACTTGCCCCCTATGTCAAAGCTGAAGCCTTGACCGCCATAGGGCCACTGGAAATGCAGCAGGTCTTTAAACACTTTGTCAGTGTTTGTGTAGATCGACGCGACGCGGGTCGAGTAGTTCAGCCACCGCTTAGCTCTATCTACGCCAATGCTGCCGGTCTGCTGCCGTAGCTCGCCCGCCACCATCACAGCAGGGTATATCATCCACACGGACAGCAATAGGGCCGAAGATCCACCGGGAGCCCGTCGGTTGGCTGGCGAGAAGGTCTGGTTGGCTCTCGACGGCAGGCTGGCGAGGCTCGACCGCGTCGCGGGCCGGTGATGGCGGCGTGGGGCACACAGGGGGCACGAGACACCGTCAAACGTCGTCAAACAGTGGCCAACCATGGCAGCGTAAGACTGCATGTGAGCAGGCGTCAGCCGCTGTTGCCGCAGGTAGACGTGCCGGGGGACTTAGTTCCGCTTCAACGTCTGACGGTCGCCGGTCTTTGCGGTTGTGCCACGGAACCGGGAGCAGGGGGATGTGGTTGTCACGCTCCGAATCGTCGGCTGCGGGCCGAGTAGGAGCGCAGGGCGCGCAGGAAGTCGATCTTCCGGAAGCCGGGCCAGTACACGTCGCAGAAGTACAGTTCGGAGTAGGCGGCCTGCCAGAGCAGAAACCCGGACATGCGGCGTTCTCCGCTCGTGCGGATGACCAGATCAGGGTCGGGTTGGCCGCCGGTGTACAGGTGCGCCGCGAGAGCGTCGGCGGTTAGTCGTTGTGCGACGTCGTCGAGTGTGGCGCCCGCTCGTGCCTCCTGTTCCAGCAGGGAACGAACTGCACTGACGATTTCCTCGCGGCCGTCGTAGCCGATGGCGACTGTGAGATGGAACTCGGCACCGCGTTCGCGGGTGGCGTCTTCCGCGAGTTTCAGGGCGTGGCGTGTCGAGTCGGGTAGGACGTCCGCGCGGCCGGCCAGGTGAAGCTGCCAGGGATTGGCCGGGCGGAGGAGCGGCTCCGCGACGACCTCCTCGATCATCCGCATCAGGTTCTCCACCTCTTCGGATGCCCGTTTACGCATGTTGTCGACGGAGGCGATGAACAGAGTGACGTGATGGATGCCCATGTCGGCACACCAGCCCAGTACCTCGTGGACGTGTTCCGCGCCGTACCGGTGGCCCACCCCGGGGTCATCGAAGCCCGCCTGCCTGGCCCACCGGCGGTTCCCGTCCATCACCATTGCTACGTGCCGTGGCAGCGACTTCCCAGCCAGCTGGGCGCGGAGGCGATGGGCGTAGAACCGGTAGGCGCCACGGCGTATGGGCTGCATCATGATCGAATGAAATCACCTCATCGGCGCTGGCGTTGGCCCGCGCGGACTGTCGACAGCAACGGTGACAGCTACGAGCCGGAACAAAGACGCCCACGCCCGGCGTCGCGTGACGGTCGGCCGAGGCGGGCGACGGATGCGGACGCAGGCAGACGAAGCGCACGGTTCTTGTAGACGAGACGTCGGATGGACCCTGCCAGCGACGCCACTGCCGAAACGTTCTCATTAGGATCAAGGCGCCGCGCGAGCGCGGCGCGGGCCCCCCGCGCTCGGCCTGCTGGCGGCCTCCGGCCGGCATCGGCCG